>WAOH01000206.1 GCA_015521385.1 Thermoproteota archaeon | reverse complement strand
GCAGCGTCAGATGTGTATAAGAGACAGGACATGAGGGATGTGTTGGGCTGAGCGGGGTGGGACGATATATGAAACGCCGATCGTGTCGTGGAGACGGTAATCTTATGTTCTGAAGCCGTAAGATCTCAGGATACGGGCCTCCTCCATAAGGTGATCGCGCGCCGCTTGGATAACGAGCAGAACTCGCGGGGGTCGTGCTCAGGAGATGTCTAGCGACGTATTTTACTTGACACCATTTGGCACTGTGCTGGCTCGAAGGTGGTGCACTTACACGATAAGATTCACGGGAACTCCTACGGGATACGAAAGCGCGCGATGCAATACGAGACCCCCCAGAAAGGTATTGGAGGAAACGTGGGCTGTCACCGGAGAATGGCCTCCGTCGTGGATTAATGGGTTACATGGACCTGACCAGAGGAGCCATGGGGTGAAGGCGATCGCCGTGAGTCCGGTCTGGAGCTCGATGGGGGTTGAAACAACAGCGGGATCCTCAAGGATAGACGGGATATGGGAACTGGAGAGGGTCCTAGAGGAGATGGAGCCCTCCTGATCTTTATCGTGACTGCGATTGCGACAGCGAACCCGCCACGATCTCACGTTCTCTCGCTAATCTGTCGGATCTGTGCCACGTCATGTCTCCCCTCTTCAGCACCACCTCCCCGATCAGCGAATACAGCCAGAGCGCGCTGTCCACCATCCTGAAGAGGGGCGAGACCACGGCGCTCCGGAAGAGGTCCCTCCTCCCCATCCTCAAGGCGGAGTGGACGGCCACCACCATCCATATCGCTATCTCCATCAGGAAGAGCGACAGGAGGATCTTCGCATCCCCCAGCAGCATCTGAGAGGCGAGGATTCCCAGCAGCAGGAGGGAGAACAGCGAGTTATCGATCACCGACACCAGCACTTGCAGCTTCATCCTCCCCGGAAGGGACCCGAAGTGCTTCCTCACGTTCTGGAAGTACCCGGAATACCACCTCATCCCCTGCCTGATGTACGACCTCAGGTTCGGAGGGTCGGATGTCCACACCTCCGCGCCCGTCTCATAAACCACCTTGTACCCCCTCTCCGTTATTGAAAAGGTGAGATCGGTGTCCTCGGTTATGGTATCTGGCGAGGGATCGAAGAACTCCCTCCTGACCGCTCCCACACACCCGGGTATGACGGGCACGGCATTCATGGCGGCCATCCCGCTCTTGAGGACGCGCTGCCCGAACTCGTACTGGAGCTCCCTCATCCCGGTCACGACATTGTGCTTCCTGGATCTCACGAAGCCAGAGACACCACCCACCTCCCCATCTAGGAAATGGACCAGCATCCTCTCGAAGGCCCTCGGATGGAGGACCGAGTCCGCGTCCGTGTACACGACGACCTCGCCCTCCAAGAAGGGTATGGCCTCTCTCAAAGCGAGCGCCTTGTTCCCGGTGTTCTCCCGTATGTGGATCACCGTCAGGCGGTCCTCGTACCTGCTTAGGATATCGGCAGTTCCGTCCGTCGAGCCGTCATCGACCACGATTATCCTGTCGGGCCTGACGGTCTGGGAGAGAACGCTCTCTAAGCAGCTCTCTATGCTAGCCTCCTCGTTGTAAGCCGGTATGACTACAGAAAAACGGATGGGGAAGTCCCCGTTATAGGTGCCCACTAGGACACACCCATCCTGTAGAAGCCGTATCCGAAGGAGATGGAGCCGCTCACTATGAGGGCGAGAAACACCCAGAAAGCGTTCAGGCCCATGAGAGGCACGCCCTCCAGCAAGAAGGCCATGGAGAGGAATAGGAGAAACACGCCCAGAGCCGTGAAAGCCGCGGCAACGGCGTACCTTCTCCTCCTGTGATCTCTCACGCTTTTAACCTCTTTCCATGCTTTTTCGAGCTCTCCCCTGACGGAGACCGTCTCAGGAACTTCTACCACCTCCTGACTCTGATTTTCCACGAAATCACCTCCCTTCCCGGCTCAGAAGATCCACGGACAGATTCAAGTAGCTCTCCGCATCGATGAGCCGCTTTTCCATGGCTTCCGTGGCGGCTATGAGGGGAGATGAGGGGTTCAATCCAAGCTCCCTCGCGATCTCCCTCGCTTCCTCCCTCATGAGGAACACCCTGTCGTGATGCGAGCCGGCGGCCAGCGAGATTATCCTGGACTCCTCCTCAGTCAGCCCCAAGTCGGTCAGCTCCTTGGAGAGCCTCTCCATGGACTCGTGCATCTCTACGCTGGTGACCAGGTCGTGAACATGGTAGGGAGGGAGCTCCTCATCCAGGCTGAATTCGGCGGAGGACTCGTCGTCCATGACTATGTCATCGTATGTCTCGGCCATCAACCAGGGAAATCCAGCCAAGGTGAAGGCCCTTATCACTTCGGGCTGCACTATAGCCCTGGAGGAGGTGGCCTTGGAGGCAGCCGATATGCTGGCCAGTCCACCGAAGAGCATCGTCGAGAGGGACCCACCTAAGATTAAGCTCATCTATTTTTCCTCAATAT
>WAOH01000205.1 GCA_015521385.1 Thermoproteota archaeon | reverse complement strand
GTATTATATAATAAACTATAGTAATTTCTAATGTTAAATTTTTGCCGTATTTCAACGGTCTTCCATAGATCCGTATACGCTTAGGCGTCTACCTCATAGTTTCAACTACTCCAGAGTGCCCTTCCCCATAACTAGGCATGTGGTCTCCCTACGACCCAGCGGATGCTTCGGCATGGCAAGTAACGCACGCGATTGGAGCTGCGTATGGAGACCCGTAGAGCAGCGATGCGAATTGAGTAATAGTTGTATGGGAGGAGAAAGAGGTTAGAGGTCGGTGACCCGTCCAGGCACACAACACCTATTATGGAGGAGAGGACGCTGTCTATACATTTTCGTGTGTTATGAATCATCTGCCGCCGAACCCGATTGGATCTGAAATGAAGCATTGTTCCCGTGGTGAGAGATTTCGCTCCTCGTCGGTGTGGGAGAACTGGTCATCTCCCGGGTAGATAACGGAGATAGGGGCCTGAAAGGCCCAAAAAACTACTCTAGGGCTATACTCTCCAGTTCTTCCGGCTTGAAGGGCAGGACAGGATAGATTCCCTCGACCGGGATGCTGTTCCCTATTACCTCCATTATGGACTCGGTGTCGGGAGCCTCCCAGAGGCAGTAGGCCCTGCTGTACAGGCGCTCGGGTCTTCTGTCTGATATTATCTGCGCCCACACCTCCAAGAACTTCACCTTGTCCGATGCCTTGGCCCCTTCCCTTCCATGGATGGTCATTTCCTGCGCCTTCTCCCTCGTCACTGGTACTGGAAAGACATGGATGGATACGAACTTGCCCATCTCCTATCACCTAGGCCAGCGGTGGTACCGCTGCTCGAATTTCACATGCCGGGTAAAGAACAAGTGAAATTCTACTTTTATCTCTCGATGCTTCAATATAATCTTTTATTAACATTCTTTAACAATATCGATTTTATAATGTTTCAGGTGTTTTTCATGGAATTGTTCGCCATTCTCCCACCTGAAAGTTAATTAGCTCCCATTCCGAGGGAGACCCCCATGTTTTTAGTCCGTCGCCTCCGTGAAGCGTTGATGAGGGGTTCCGAGGGGATTTTCCTGTTCAAGAGTAGCTGCAGCTATATCTTGGTGGCAGGGCTCGCTGGAGATGCAGTTATCCTAAGGGGAAGTGCTGCGCTAATCCCCTCAGGAATGTACGCCTCGCTCAGGCACCTAGTTATGGCCGCCCACAGGGCGTGCAGATCCATCAAGAGGGGAACTAACATAGCGGACGCCTTCGCCTACGAGCTGGGAATCTGCCTCTCGGGTGAGAGGGAGATAGAGAAGGTTAGGAGGCGGATGTCCGCGGGCTCAGGTAGTTTCGCGTTCGTGGCCATATGCGATGAGCCGATGGAGTGCCTTGAGCACCTCCTCAGGGCCTTGTCATCAGGTATGGGGCTCTCAGGGCTCAAGGCGGGATGGAGGGTGGAGGAGAGACCCCACTGCTCCGACGAGGCCGACATCCTGGCCATGGAGGAAGGTGCCATGCTAGAGCTGGATCGATGAGGGGTTACCTTTTAATTGATGGGAGATAGAAGCCGAGGCGATGGTGATGTCCTCCGAGGAATTCTTGCAGGCGAAGGCCGAGGAGCTGCTCAATGAACTGAATCAGGTCGTTACCCAGATATCCACCTTGAAAACCGAGCTGGCGTCCGTCGAGGAGGCCCTCAAGAGACTCGAGAAGCTGGATGTGGAGGAGGTCTTCGAGAGGGTCGGTGTGGTCTACATCAGGAGGGACAGGGAGTCGGTGATCGTTGAGCTGAAGGCGACCAAGGAGGCGCTGGAGTCGACCATCGGATCGCTGGAGAAGAGGGAGAAGGACCTGAGGGATACCCTGAACAGGATGCTGCAGCCCTCGCAGGGTGGTTGAGCCACAAAGTTAGATCGGGCTTGGGATGCACCCTCTTTGGTCGATCCCCTTGAGGCCGCACCTTATGGCGTGAGGCCGATTCAATCGAAATAGTTGAGGAGTGTGGATTCGAAGATCTTCTTCCTTTCCTTGGGTATCTGAGCTCCGGCAGCCATCTGATGGCCGCCCCCCGTGCCCCCGGCCTCCTTGGATGCGGTCCTGAGGAGCTCGTCGAGATCTATCTGCTTCGAGCTCCCCCTCCCCGTGACCCTGGCCGAGACCTTTATCATGCCCTCGTCGGTGTTCGCGTATCCCACGACGATGTCCGCGTCCCTCAGCGATTTACTGAGTATTGACGTGACCGTTCCTATCATGGTGTCCTCGGCGAGCCCCTCATCTATGAAAGCCACCCTGCCCACGATCCTGGGCCTGGCGCTCCTCAGCACCTGGGCGAGCACCCTCTTGTAGGACTGCTGCAGTTCGAGCGCTCTGTTCAGGATCTCCCCCCTCAGGCCGGAGGCCAGCAGGGCCCCGACGTGACCGCCGCCCATGCGCCCGCAGGCGTTGAGTATGGTGGCGAAGCTGCTCAGATCCCTGAGGGGAGAGCCCTTGGGCTCCTTTAGGTATATGTAGACGTTACCCACCAGGGATTTGGCCTTCTCCAGGCTTTCCATCCTCTTGACCAGCTCGTTGGTCAAATCTCTTTTCTGCTCCTCCGTCAGGTCCGAGAGGGTGGTCCACCTCTCCCCCACCTTTATGGGTATTCCCAGGGACTCGACCAGGGCCAGCGCCCCGGCCGAGTTGTTGGACACCCCCTCTATGAAGGGATCCACAGTCCTCTCCAGCGACGCCACCAGGGGGTAATCAGGCCCCCCGAAGAGCCTGAGATCCGGTCTCACCTCCACCAATCCCGATTCCTCGGCCAGCTTCAGTATCTCCCTGTTGAGACCCCGGAAACCATCGTCCTCCTGGACGTCGCCCAGCGCCCCGGTGATGGCCATCGGGGCCATGTCCGGATCGTCCAGCATCTCGTAGTACAGCAGGAAGGCCACTCCTGCGCCGCTGATCTCCCTGTCACCGTCCAGTCCGGCCAAGAACGGGTTGAGGATCCTTATCTCTCCCACTTCCCCCTCCGGACGGTGGTGATCCACTATGAAGACCCTCCTCCCCAGGGAAGATAGCACCTCCAAGTCCCCGGATCCCAGATCGGAGAACAGGTATACCTCGTAGGGCTCCTCCCTCAGCCCCTCTACGAGGGACTCGCTGACGTACTTGACGATCGTCAGGTGGAAGGGGACGTTCAGCCTCCTGAGGAGCGAGATCAGTATGCCGGCTGAGCTCAGGCCATCGGCATCCAGGTGGCTTATCAGCCTTACCGTGCCCTCAAAGGAGTTGTACAGGTCTTGGGCGAAGGACCTGACGTGATCCCGGAACAGGCCTAGGTCCAAGGGCACCCCTTCTCATGACGCGTAGAGCTCGGCCAGCTCGGGGCTGTAGCGCCAGTCCGGCGGGAGCTTGCCCACCCTCTTGTAGTACTTGACCAGCCTGCTTATCTTGGATTCGGTGAGTATGAGCCCCCTCTTGGCGTGGAAGTCCTTCCTGTGCTCCTCCAGGTGCTTCCTGATCTTGTACGCCTTGCTTATCAGGGCAAGGAGATCCTCGGGTATCGGGGGAGCCGCGCCGTGTTCCTCCAGTATGCGGGTTATCTTCTTGCCCACGACCCTCTTCACTAGGGGGACCCCGTACTCGTCCCTGAGTATCATGCCTATCTGGCTGGGAGGCACTCCCCTCTTGCCGAGCTTCACCACCAGCTCCTCTATCTCCTCCTTGGACAGGGGGACCCAGTCGAGGGGGGTCTCTCTGGGCGGTCTGGTCGACTCGGACTTGCCCTTCTTCCTGCTGTGCATCCTAGCCATCTGTTCACCCTTCAGCTACCCATTGACTAGGTTCGTTTTTAAACAATTGCGCCCCTCTCGCCAGAAGGAAGCGACGGAGTTCCCTCACTGCCGCCCCTCTGTGCGAAAATGAGTCCTTCTCTTCGCCCAGTTCACCGAAGGTCCTCCCCCCCGATCCCTCGGGGATGAAG
>WAOH01000204.1 GCA_015521385.1 Thermoproteota archaeon | reverse complement strand
GGGGAGGGGTGGCGGGCCTCAGCGCGGCCCTGGACCTGGCGGAGAAGGGCATAAGGGTCCACCTGGTGGAGAGAAAGCCCACCATAGGAGGGATGATGGCCCTCTTCGATCGCGTCTTCCCCACCGGGGACTGCTCCCTGTGCATACTGACCCCCATGATGGCCGAGGCCGAGGCCGACCCACTGATCACCATACACACGACATCAGAGGTGGAGAGCGTCGAGGGATCGGTGGGCGACTTCAGGGTGAAGGTCCGGAGGAATCCGAGGCACGTGGATCCGGAGAAGTGCGTCGCGTGCAACACGTGCAGCGAGGCCTGCCCGGTGGAGGTACCCAACGAGTGGGATGCCGGCCTAGGGAAGAGGAAGGCCGTCTACATACCCTTCCCCCAGGCCGTACCCAGGGCATACGTCGTCGACGAGGCCAGCTGCCTGTTCTTCAAGGACGGCAGCTGCAGGAAGTGCGAGGAGGTTTGCCCCACCAAGGCCATCAACTTGGAGGAGGGGCCAGAGGAGATGGAGCTCAGGGTGGGGGCCATCCTCGTAGCAACCGGGGTGAGGGAATACGATGCATCCAACCTGAAGAACTACGGGTACGGGAAGTTCGAGGACGTGGTCACGCAGTTCGGGTTCGAGAGGCTGATAAACGTGACCGGACCGACGGGCGGGGAGCTGAGGAGGCCTAGCGACGGTAAGGTTCCGAGGAGGGTGGTTTTCATACAGTGCGCCGGCAGCAGAGATGTCAACCACAACCCCTACTGCTCCAACGTGTGCTGCATGGTGACGCTCAAGCAGGCGGAGATAATCAGGAGCGAGCACCCTGACTCAGAGGTTTACGTCTGCTACATAGATATGAGGACACCGAAGAAGGGTTTCGAGGAGATGTACGCTAGGGTGAGGGAGGAGGGCGTGAAGTTCATCCGAGGTAAGCCGGGAGAGGTAAGGAGGGAGGGGGACGAGCTGGTGGTGGAGGTCTTCGATCAGACGTTGGGGAAGAAGTTGGAGCTCAGAGCTGATATGGTGGTGTTGGCTGCTGGCCTCTCGCCCTCCGAGGGTACCAAGGGGATGAAGGAGGTGCTGAACGTCGGGGCTGATACTTACGGCTTCCTTCAGGAGCTTCACCCCAAACTCAAGCCGGTTCAGACCTCGAGACCGGGGATCTTCATATGCGGCGGCGCTCAGGGACCGAAGGACATACCTGATTCGGTGACCCAGGCCAGGGCGGCGGCCAGCGAGGCTGCCTCACTCCTGCTGAGGGGCAAGGTGGAGCTGACCGGTGAGAGGGCCTACGTTAGAGAGGAGCTGTGCGTGGGCTGCGGCGCCTGCGTCGAGGAGTGCCCGTTCGGGGCCATAGAACTGGTGGAAGGTAAGGCTAGGGTGACGCCGGCCGCCTGCGCCGGCTGCGGCATATGCCAGGGGGTGTGCCCCACGGGCGCGGTGGTCAGGAAGCTCTACTCCTTCGAGGAGATAATGAATCAGATAGACGGTCTGCTCGGCCCGCGAACCGAGGTGGAGAGCTTGGAGGCTGAGGTGGAGGTGTCCTGAGCCATGGGAAGGAGTACCATCGTGGGGTTCTGCTGTAACGAGTGCGCCTACGCGGCCGCCGACCTAGCTGGCAGCACCCACAGGACCCACCCTTCGAACGTGCTGGTGGTGAGGATACCGTGCTCCGGGATAGTCGATCCCGCTTGGCTCCTCTACTCGCTGGCGAAGGGAGCTGACGCTGTTTTCGTGGCGGGATGCAGGAAGGGGGAGTGCCACTACGTCGATGGGAACTTCAAGGCGGAGAAGAGGGTTCAATTCGTCAAGGAAATCCTGGAAGCCGTGGGAATCGAGCCTGAGAGGGTGGAGATGTTCTTCATGGCCTCCTCCGAGCCCTACAAGTTCGTCGCTGCAGCTGAGGAGATGGCCTCCAGGGCGGAGAGGCTCGGCCCCCTAGAGAGGAGGTCGGTAGAGAGGGATGGGAAGAAGGTGACCCTCGCTAGGGCTCTGGCCGCGATAGCAAGGGAGATTAGGGATGTGGAGTTGCCTGAGATCCCCGGATTCCAGGTCCCGGTATTCTCGGAGGAGTGCGTGGCCTGCGGCGCCTGCGTCGAGGCATGTCCTGAGGGAGCCCTCAGGATCAGCGAATCCGACGCAAAGAGGAGGATAGAACTGAGCGCGAGACTCTGCACGGGATGCGGCGCCTGCGTCGAGGCGTGCAACGAGCTGGAGAAGGCGCTCACCCTAGGTGGGGTGAGGGTCCGTGAGCTCCTCGAGGAGTGGGTAGTCAAGGTGGAGAGACCGCTAGTGAGGTGCGAGGTGTGCGGGAGACCCTTCGCCACGGAGGGTGAGCTCAGCAGGGCCGGTGCCCCTAGGGTCTGCCCGTCGTGCAAGGAGAGGCTCTCGGCCGGAGCCATTGCTATGGGTAGGGTGAGGAGATGATTGCCCAGGAGGTCAAGCGGATATCGGGTCAGGATGTGGAGCTATGCTACCAGTGCGGGGAGTGCGTCTCCTCCTGTCAGGCCGCCGGGATAGGCGGGTTCAACCCGATGGCCATGATGCACATGGTGCAGCTGGGCATGGAGGAAGTGGTGGAGGGTAGGGTCTTCGAGACCTGCCTGCACTGCTATCTCTGCTCCGTCAGGTGCCCCCAGGGCCTCAGCTTCCCCGAGGTCGCGACAGCCCTCTCCAACATATGGACGAGGAGGCACGGACCTGACAGAATAGAGAGGGCTTTCCTGTCTCAGATAAGGGAGAAGGGCTTCGTGAATCCGGTGAGGGTCGCGCTGGCGGCTTCTGGGCTGCCCAGCGCCTGGATGCTTGGGAGGGGCCTCAGGCTGGCGAAGCACGCGTTCGAGTCTGGGAGGGTGAACCCGCGCCTGCTCCAGGAGGTGAGGAGGATTGTCAGGGAGTGAGCCCCAACTCGATGTCCAGCTGGAGGTAAACTACTATCCCGGGTGCACCGGCAGGACGACGGAGAGATCCTACGTTGAAACAGCCCTGATGGTCCTGAGGGATCTCGGAGTGGAGGCCAAACTGAGGGAAGATCTCCCGTGCTGCGGAACTCTAGAGGCAGAACTGGCCGACATCTCCATCCAGAGGGGACTGGTGTCCATAATAAGCAGGGAGGCCGGCGAGGTGGTCACGGGATGCAGCGGGTGCTACAGCAACATAATTAGGGGAGGGGGCAGGGCCAGACACCTCTTGGAGTTCCTCGTCAGGGAGGTAGGACTGGACAGGATCAGGGCCAGGGTCAAGAGGAGACTGGGGATAAGGGTAGCTCCCTACTATGGATGCCAGGCCCTCAGACCTGCCACCCTGGCCATCGACGATCCTGAGGACCCCAGGATCTTCGAGGACCTCCTCAGCGCAATAGGAGCTCAACCGGTCGACTTCGACATGAAATCGAAATGCTGCGGGGGACCTCTCTCCCTGAGGAGGCCGGACGCCGCCAGGGAGATGGCAGCGAGGGTGGTGGACTCGGCGAAGAGGGGAGGGGCGCAGGTCGTGGCCACCATGTGCAACCTCTGCCACTTCATGCTGGACTTCAATACCTCTTCCCTGCCGATAGTCCACTTCACCCAGCTGATGGCCTACGCCTTCGGACACGAATACGGGGAATTGGGCTTCGAGGAGAGCTTCAATCCCCTCCCCAAGGAGCTGCTTTCTGGCGATGGGAGGTGATCCTCATGTGTGAGGGTGTGGCCTACGTAGTGGACGGTGGAGAGAGGAAGGTGATGGAGGAGGTGATGTCCCTCCAAGCCAGGGATGGGGTGGTCACCCTAGTGAACGAGGACGGCGAGACCAAGATCGTCGAGGGCGTGCGTGAGATCAGGGTGAACCTAGTTACCCACGAGGTGAGGCTCCTCCTGGGGTGACCACCCCGCGCGACCACCCACCTCACTTTTTTGGTGATGGCGCGACTCGGGTTAGGGGATCGAGATGAGCGCGTCAACCGCCCTGAAGTGGCTCTCCCTCCTCTTGGGTGTGGGATACCTTCTCCAGGACCTCGTTCTTCTCTTCGTTTTCGGAAACGCTCCGTGGTGGTTGCTCGTGGAGAACATCTTCCTAGGAGCTGCCTACCTCGCGTGGGGATTCCTGAGGATGGGCCACCGCCCAGAGATTCCGCTCGTGTGGGTGGCAGGGTGGAACGCGGCCCGGGTGATAGATGCCGCCCTGGATTTCTCCAAGCCCCTCTACTTCACTCTCTCGCACTCGATACTCGTCATCTTAGCCATCTCCGTCGGAGTATTGGCTTGGCTCTCAATGAGGGAGGAGCATGAGTGAGTTCTCCCGAGACACCCTAGCGTATCCCCCCATCCTACAGATGCTCGGGGCTGAGCGGAACGGATTTTACTAGTGCTGTCATCCACCAGAGTGGAAAGACATGAGGGTAAAGAGGGTGGAGGTGATAGGCGGGGAGGGGCTCATATACCTAGCCACGAGGGTATCGAGGAAGGTTGGAGGCCCCGAGGAGATAGTTGAGGAGCTCGAGGACGTGGATAGGGTGAGTAGGCTCCTCGGTAACATAATCAGGGCGGGGCACCTCTCCGTCCTCGAGCACTCGCTGGTGAGGGTATGGCTGGAGGCGGACTGGAGACAGGTGACTGAGGCTCTTTTCCACCACAAATACGTCGAGGCCACGCCTGGAGACGAGATACTCGTCTCCATGAACCCGAGGACCGCGGTGGAGATGCTCTCTACCTCGAGTGACCCGGTCGCCAGACACCTCGCGGTGGAGGCCATTGGGAGGATGCCCCTGATAGCGGAGGCCGTCGGGCTCGACGCTCACGGTGAGCCATCGTTGGAAGTTGAGATGAGGAGGGTGAGCGAGGATCCCTTGGTCTACGCCTTCACCTCCTCACCCCACGACGATCCGAGACACGGTTTCTTCTCCTTCTGGACTGTGATGTCTAGGGTCGCCTCGCACCAGTTCGTGAGGCACCGAAGGCTGAGCTTCACCCAGAGGTCAGGCAGATACACCAAGCCGGACGGCTTCATCTTCCCCCGAACGGTTAACGAGGAGATAAGGGAGCTCATGAGAAGGCATGCGATGCGCAGCAAGGAGGTCTACGACGACCTGCTAGCTAGGGGCGTGCGGAAGGAGGATGCCCGTTACGTGCTGCCCGCGGCCCTGAAGACAGCTCTCTTCGTGAGTGGGAGGCAATCGGACTGGTACCACTTCCTCGAGCTCAGGACCGATGTTCACGCTCAGGACGAGATAAGGAGGTTCGCCCTGATAGTAGCCGATGTGATGGGATGGGAGCGCGGGGACTGAGGTGATCGGGCGATCATCAGAACCTTTGGGGCGCTGCCCATCCCGCTTGTTGGGGATAGACCTTGACTGATCTAATCTTCCGGCCCACTCGCGTTTGAACCTCCTGCTATTTGGG
>WAOH01000203.1 GCA_015521385.1 Thermoproteota archaeon | reverse complement strand
TGAGTGGACTACCATTGGCGTCAGAAAAAGTGTGAGAAAAATGCTTGAAGAGGTAAGGCAGGAGATTCAGGACGAACTTGGCGTTACCCTTTCCTTAGAAGACACAATAAGCTATCTAATAAACTTTTACAGAAGAGTAAAGGGAAAAGAGGAGGCCCCACTGATAGCGTGAGGCCCCCCATCACCTAGCTAGGAGGTGATATGGCGCATGACGAAGGGAGAGGATATATTGGCGAAAGTTTCGCCTCAATCCCCCCAGATTTTTTCGGGGGTTGAAGTTACATATAAGTCTGGCGCCTTTCCGGAAAGTGTTCGTTTCCGGACACCAAATGCACCCTAGTCAGCCGCTCTCATCATAGTACTTGAAAGAGGAAGGTCCCACAGGCACGGTAAGGGAAAGCTATCATCCACTTAAGAGCAGAAACGAGTAAGGTAAGAGATTAGCTTATGATCAGCGCTACTATCAAAGATATCAGAGCCAGAATCAGGTCCAAGAACTCTTTGGATGGTATGAAGATGAACCTAGACTCCCTTATGATTTCCTCGAACTCCTTTATCGAGTCGTAGAGGGGATGGTCGGAATTCCTAGCTGATTTGAATTTCAGATTCCGAACCTCGGTGAGTATGTAGAAGTTCAGTTGAAAACTAGATCTAACCATGATGTATACCGCTATTGCGAGAGGTATGAGGAGGCTCAGAGCGATTACATAACCACCAGCTTTTACCCATGCCCCGCCCATCTCGGATCTCGAAGTCACCCCTATCACCAAAGCGATCAGTATGAATATGAGCGTTCTGACGGCAAACTCCATCAATGGTTTGGTAATACGCTCGAATTCTTTGAAAAACTTATTCACATACGAAAAGAGATAAGGAGATTTAGACCATTCGGACCATTTGGATGAGTAATTTAAAAAGGAATGACCGGGGCTTTGTCCGATATCCTATAAGGTATTTTCCCTAGGCCCCGTTAGATTCGGCATCCTACTCTTACCATCCTATCAACCACCCCTTCCACGGTCTTTGAGAAGTTGATCCGACCCTTCCTCTTCATTGGTAGGTTTCCTGTCCTCATCGTAGTGATCGTGACCGTGGGAATGGAGAACCCAGAGGATGTGCTCAACTTCAGCTTCCTCTCTCCTGTGGAACCTAATGAGCACAACTATGGTAATAGTCGCCACGGTCGCCAGAACTCCTCCAATCAATGTTGGGAGTACGGACATCTCTACTCTCAATCTGGAGACTTGTAATTCTTCCGAACCATCATAAATGATGACTTTAAGAATATGACTCCCGGAACTTAGGTTTAGAGGGAAGGATTGTTTACCGATGGTAATCTTGGTATCTAGGATAACATTAGAGGTATTCTCGTCTTCCACCCGAAGTCTGAACTCTCTACCCCTGATCAGATGGACATACTCTTTCACCGGATACTTCAAATCAACGAGAAGCTTGCCACTCTCAAATTTAGCCTCGAGATATGGCTTAGGTAGGCTAAACTTCGTGTTGAAGGAACGTCCCCCCCTTGAAGGTGTTATCTCAATTAGAATGGCAGGAGAGTCGGTCCAAGTGTGTGTGGGTATGAATGCTATATTTTCAGAATGTAGGGTGAACGTCTTGCCTCCGATCGAGTATAAGATAATCATTTTCACTTCGCACGGATCATTTCCGAGGGGATGGATGGGGACGGATATCGAAAGAGAGGTTACGAGATCATCATTGTGCAGTTCGAACTTGGAAGAGAAGGTTTCATCTGACCCAGCCACCCTAGCTTGGATACGGGGCGCGAACTTCTCCAGGTAACTTGCCACAGGTGTGCTTAGAGCCAAGTTTAGATCCATCTTCACGCGAGGTATTGTCTCACCCAGCCCGCTAAGGACGAACTCCGTCGAGATGACCTTCCTTACTTCAAGGCTTGGCGGCACCCTTTCTAAATAGAGCAGCACCGAGATAAAGTGCATGATTATCTCTGTCTGTCTTCGTGGAGTCCCGGGGTGGATCTTATCATATGGACCGAGGAAGAGCCATAGGAAGTGCTTGCTTCCTGTGGTGACGTTAAACAGAGCTACTGAGATCTGACTTTGATTAGAGGAATCCGCTGCAAGGGGTCCCCCGATTAACTCTATGCCATGGCTAGCCATCTTACTTAGGCTACTCCTGAAGATCATCGCGTCGTCAGATGGGGAGACGGCTTCGACGGTTCCCTTTTCCATAGCTCCGATCCAGAGAATCGAGGGTATGGAGGCGAAGGTCCACCATTCGTCCTCTCTAGTATCACCTGTAAGATAGTATAGGAGGGACGAAATACCCCCGTCGATAGTGACCACCAGCTTGCCCCGGAACGATGAAAGTCCGAGAGGGAACGATGTATCATCTATAACCAACACATCGTAACTAGAAAGGGGTTTTGGGGGTGTATCTGACTCCCTTACGAGATCCAAGTCGATGAAGGAAGGGATCATATCGGTGTACACTCCAACAGGGGTGGATAATCCTCTGAAATCCTTGGACTTCATGACCGGTTTGGCCCACCATAGCACTGATATCTTCTCATTACTGTTAAATGATTTGTTGGAGAATGATTGTGCGGAGACGTAGCTTGAAGGTCCAAGGATCAAGCTTACCAGTATGCCAAGGAGTATAATAGGTGGCAGGAGCATATCCACAGGTTTGGCCTCGGTCGTCATCGAGAATCCTTACATTGAGGGTAGAAAATATAACAACTGTGGTAGCTTTTGTGTCCAGCCGGTGTTATTACTGCCAATCTATCCTTGGCCAGAAAAAGCAATTTGTAATCCAAGCTTGGCGGATGAGGCATATCGCCGACCGAAAGGACGACATCCATTAGAGTGAGAGGGAAAACCCCCTTAGAAGCTGGGAATTATCACGGCGCATCAGATGTCTGGGTAGATATCGTTATATTTTAATTTCGGTGGAGTAAAATGATTCCTTGACCTGCATGTCGTTAAGTACGGCTCGGGTACCTGTCACCTTGAGTGATCACTCTGTCCGACTGCTTGATCAGCGAGATGGTCTTGATGTATACCTCTTCATCACTCTCATTCCGCATGACGCTGAGGCACCTTCCGTTAGGAAATAGACTGACATCATGATGGTGTTCTCAGATAGAGAGGCCTTGTTGTCTCTCTGATGAGTTCTAAATCAGTTCGCCATAGATCACCACTTCGTCTCCGATAGAAGAGGGCACCTTATCAGAATGAATTTCTGTGAGGTGATTTCTCGAATACCCTGCCTCCCGAAATCGAGTCGATAAGTACCTTCACTCTTTAGGGGGGGATCTGCGCGGTTTTGCTGTCTTGTCCAAAGGTTAGGGTGTGATTGGAGTCAAGAGACACCACAATTACAGAACTATTGTCTAACCCTGAATTTGCCTTCAGATACACAATCCTTCGACCGCTCGCCGCTAGAGAACTATCGATCTCCCAAGATTTGGTCGATCCTCCCTCTCCTCGGGGGCTTAGCTGGAAGTCCGTCACCTCATCGGCCATTGAATGCCAACTTTTTTAGGATATTATGCGGCCATATAACACCGGGTGATCCCACCTGTCCTATGATAAGTCTCCACCTGTTCCACCAGAGGATTACTACATCGTGAAGTATGAGGATCTGATGGATTTTGTCACTTCCGTTTTCGTAAAGCTAGGCGTGCCGGAGGAGCACGCCCGCTGGACTGCTGATAACCTGGTTACTGCTGATTTGAGGGGGATAAGCTCCCACGGGGTCGCGAGACTGAAGAGGTACGTCGATGGAATAGCCAACGGGGCCGTCAAGACCCATCCGAACATCCAGGTTGTGAGGGAGGGCCCGGCCTTCGCCCTGATCGACGGCGACTCAGGGCTGGGCCAGGTAGTCGGTAGGAAGGCCATGGAGCTGGCGATCAACAAGGCGAAGGAGGCCGGAATAGGCTTCGTGACGGTGAGGCTCAGCAACCACTTCGGAATCGCCGGCTACTACGCGATGATGGCCCTAGACCACGACATGATAGGGGTGACGATGACCAACGCTAGGCCCTTAGTAGCGCACACGGGGGCCCTCGGTAAGTGGATAGGGACGAACCCCATAGCTGTGGCTGCCCCCACGAAGACCCCGCCCCCGTGGGTCCTGGATATGGCCACGTCCATCGTGCCCATAGGGAAGATGGAGGTCTACACTAGGATGGGCAAGAAGGCCCCCTTGGGGTGGGGCATCGATGCCCAAGGTAAGCTGACCGACGATCCCATGGTCATAAGGAAGGAAGGCGCCCTCCTACCTCTGGGAGGTCTTGGAGAGCTCTTCGGAGGGCACAAGGGCTACGGATTGGCCGTGATGGTCGAGCTCTTCTCCGGAGTGCTGAGCGGCGCCGCCCTGCTTAGGGACGTGGGCCAGACCGAGGGGCCCGGGCCCAGCAACGTTGGGCACTTCTTCATGGCCATCAATGTTGAGAGCTTCATGCCGGTGGATGAGTTCAAGGAGAGGATGGACTACATGATACGGATGCTCAAGTCAGCCCCGCTCCACCCCGACTTCAAGAAGATATGGGTGCACGGCGAGAAGAGCTGGCTCACCACCCAGAAGAGGCTGAAGGAGGGCATACCCATCTACAAGAAGGTAATGGCCAACATGAAGGACGTGGCCGACCGGGTAGGCGTCGAGTTCCCCTGGAAGCTCTGATTTCCCTTTATCCCATCCTAATTTTTCCGTTCTCAGTGCACCCACGCTATAATATCAGGAGGTGTAAGTTGTACATCTCGCTGGACGTGAAATCCGTGAAATCCAAGAGGGAGGACTTCAACGACATGGAGGCCGAGCTGTACTCGCTGAGGTTGGAACTCCTAAGCCCCTCTCCAGGATGGTAGCTGGTAAAGGGGATAGGGAGGACCGTGAGTGAGGGAGTTTACCTGTCGGCGAGGGAATTCGGGCACTTCCTGTCAACGGAGGTGGTCGCGAGAAGGAGGTAGATGGAGGCCCTCGAGATGCAGGTGAATCCCCCCAAGTGGTCTGATGTGAAGAGGGGCCTCGCCGCAATTTTGGGAGCAAGGATCAGCGATAAGCAGATCTCCATCTACCTACCTGAGGGAGCTCGTGGAATACGAGTTCGTTGAAAGGAAGGGAGGTGAAGGGCAGTATAGGATAGCGGACCTCCTCCTCGCCGCCTCCGTGAGGAGGGGGGATTAGATGAGGCAGAGGATCACTCCTTTATCTTGTTTATGGAGTCCTCCAAGGCCTTGAGCGAGGCCTCGAGTATATCGGGGCTCGTCCCGCTCGCCTCCACCTCTCCCTTCGGTCCGAGGACCCTTATCAGCACCTCGCCTATCGCGTCGGTTCCTGAGGAGATCGCCCTGAGCCTGAACCTCCTGAGCTTGAAGTCCGGAACGCCCTCCAAGGACCTCATGGTGTTCGCGAGGGCATCAACAGGACCTACACCGAAGGATGCGGCCCTGAGTTCCCTGTCACCCACTCTGGCCTTCACCTGAGCCGTCGGGGTCACGCCGCTTCCGGTGACGACCATCCACTCCAGGACCTCGAACCACTTGCCCCTTCCCTCGTCCAGCACCTCCTCGACTATGGACCTGAAGACCCCCTCCGTTATCCTCACGCCCCTGTCGGCGAGCTCCTTCACCTTGGCGAGTATCTCCTCCACCTTCGCCTCATCCACCTCGTATCCCATCTCCCTAAGGGTCTGCACGACGGCAGTCCTTCCCGAGAGCTTGCCGACGATGAAGCGCCTCCTCCTCCCGACCCTCTCCGGTGGGACGAGCTCGTAGGTGGATGGATCGACGGAGATGGCGTGCACGTGGACGCCGGCCTCATAGGTGTAGGTGAGCGGGCCCACTATCGGGGCGATCTCGTATATCGGCACTCCGCTCAGCCTCTCGACCAGCTCGCTAACCTCGGAAAGGAGGTGGAGCTGCACACCGGTCTCGACCCCAGCGAGCTCCTTCAGGGCCACAACTACCTGCTCGAGGGGAGTGAGTCCCGCCTTGGGAC
>WAOH01000202.1 GCA_015521385.1 Thermoproteota archaeon | reverse complement strand
GGTGTCACGGTTCTCAGGGACCCGTGTTCGCCGAGTAGCTTGAATCTCTGAAATTGGGAATCAGGGGAACTTTGTGGGCTTAAGCCTAGGCTCATCCGACATGTGAGTCAGCCATCCACTCTTTTAAGGTGAGGGGAGCGAATTAACCGCGTGCCCGCTAAGATCGAGACGTTTCCATACGGTGCCGAAGTGGACGGTACGCTCGTAGTGGCGGATCTTCACCTGGGATACGAGGATGCTCTGAGGGAGAGGGGAGTGGAGCTCCCCTACGAGCAGTACCCGTGGATAAAGAGGGAAATCCTGAGGTACGTCAAAGAGAGAGAACCGGAAACGGTGGTCCTTAACGGTGACATAAAGCACGAGTTTGGGGGAGCCCTAAGTCAGGAGTGGAGGGAGGTCCTAGACCTGATAAGGACTCTGAGGGAGGAGGGCGTGAGGATCGAGGTCGTCAGGGGGAATCACGACAACTACCTGATCCCAATCCTCCTCAGAGAGAGCATCGAAATAAGGGATCCTTACCTCATCCTAGACAACGTGATGTATTTTCACGGGCATAAGGAACTACTAGCGGTTCCGGAAGGGGTGGATCTCGTAGTGATGGGACATGAGCATCCGGCGATATCGCTCAGGGATGATCTGGGTGGAGGGCACAAGTTCAAGGTGTTCCTTAGGGGGAGCTACATGGGAGTCGAGGTCCTAGTTCTTCCGGCACTCTCCCCCCTGGCCCCGGGGACGGACATACTGAGGGTGGGGAGTAGCGGCCTGCTCTCACCCCTGCTGAGGCAGGTGGATCTGGATGATTTCATCGTTTATATTGTGGATGAGGAGGTGGGCGTGGAGGAGCTGGGCCCCCTCAGCGTAGTGAAGAGGGCTGCTAGGGTGCTCTAATGGGGTGCGCGGTGTTCGATATAGATAACACGCTATTCGATGCTAGGAATAGGTTTGAGGTGGCCATAAGCCGATTCGGAGTGAGATCGCCGAGGGATCTTCCGTTCGAGCTACAAAAGGAGTTCTGGAGAGATTTCATGGATCCAAGCCTCCTGAAACTGGACAGACCGCTATACAGAGCCATAGAGATGGTGCATGATGCCAAGAGGAGGGGATTAAGGGTTGTTTTAATTACGGGGAGGTACGAGTGGCTCAGGAGGGACACGGTCCTCCAGCTCATGGCCGCTGGCGTCCCATTCGACGAGCTGGTCATGAGGCCGGACGATAACTACCAAGTGGACAGGGAATTGAAGCCCTCCCTAGTGAGGAAGCTTGACTGCGAGGTGGTCGAGTACCACGATGATGATTTGGAGACGCTGCTGGAGATTAGAAAGATCTTTCCTAAAGCTCTCCTCTTCCTGCATAAGCCGGATGGGACCTTCGAGATACTGAGTGGAGAGGGGTAGGTTTCATACAGCTACCAGCTCTCGTAGCCTCACGGAGAAACCTTCCAGCCTCTCACTCTCACCGGTCCAGCATGAGAACTCGTGCCGATCAACGAGGTAACGTCATCGGTATAGGTGATTGTGCGCATTTAACGCGTACTAATATGCCACAGTTGGCAGCTAAAATATGTAGTTATTAATTTATTCGTGCCTTTGAGTTTCAAATCATCGTGTAGGGCAGGGAAGCGATGCCCACCAAAAGTTATCAAACCCTCCCTGTATGAAGCGCGGTATCCATGATAGCCAGGGCCCTCAGGGAGTACACTAAGGCGGAAGTGCTGGAGGTGCTCCACCCAGCCGTAGCCCTCTGGTTCGACTCCAAGTTCGTTGATCTGAGTCCTCCGCAGAGATATGCCGTGGTTCCGATCCACGAGGGCAGGAACGTTCTAGTCACGAGCCCCACGGGCACGGGAAAGACGCTGACGGCCTTCCTGTCCATAATAAGCGAGCTCTTGGAGATGGGTGAGAGAGGAGAGCTTCAGGACTCGGTATACGCTGTATACGTCTCTCCCCTGAGGGCCCTGAACAACGACATATACAGGAACTTGGAGGTCCCCCTCCGGGAGATAAGGGAGCTCTCACCAAACCTACCTGAAATAAGGCATGCGGTGAGGACCGGTGATACGCCATCCAGTGAGAAGGCCAAGCAGCTGAGGAAACCCCCTCACATACTAATAACGACCCCCGAGACGCTGGGCATCATCCTCACAGCCCCTAAATTCAGGGAGAAGCTGAGGACCGTTAGATGGGTCATAGTGGACGAGATTCACAGCCTAGTTGAGAACAAGAGGGGAACTCATCTCTCCCTGTCACTGGAGAGGCTCAGGTGGCTAGTAGGCAGGGATTTCGTCAGGATAGGCCTCTCAGCCACGATAAATCCTCTCGACGAGGTCGCCAAATTCTTGGTGGGCTACGAGAACGGCAGGGCCAGGGATTGCCTGATAGTCGAGACCAACTGGGCGAAGGAACTGGACTTGGCCCTGATATCGCCGGTGAGCGATCTGGTGAACACGCCCACCGAGGTCGTATCAGCTAAGATGTATAAGCTCATCTCCAAGCTCATAAGGGAGCATACCACCACCCTCATATTCACCAACACGAGGAGCGGAACCGAGAGGGTCGTCTTCCACCTGAAGAAGGTCCTGAAGGATAGCGTGGAGGACATAGATGAGAAGATAGCAGCGCATCACAGCTCCCTCTCCAGGGATGTCAGGGGAGAGGTAGAGGAGAGGCTTAAGAGGGGGGAGCTGAAGGCGATAGTCAGCTCCACGAGCCTAGAGCTGGGCATAGATATAGGTTACATAGACCTGGTGGTGCAGATAGGTAGCCCCAAGTCCGTGACTAGGGCCCTCCAGAGGATAGGTAGGGCCGGTCACAGGCTCCATGAGGTCTCCAAGGGCAGGTTCATCGTCGTGGACAGGGACGACGCCGTTGAGGTGGCTGTAATGCTCCGGGAGGCCTTGGCAGGCAGGCTTGACAGGGTCCACATCCCTAGGGGACCCCTTGACGTGCTGGCCCAGCACATAGTGGGAATGGCCGTCGAGAGCAAATGGAGGGTCGAGGACGCCTATAACCTCGTGAGATCGGCCTATCCATACGTGGACCTGAGCTGGGAGGACTTCGAGTCCGTCCTCAGGTACCTAGCGGGGGAGTACACTCAGCTGGAGAGCAGGAAGGTGTACGGGAAGATATGGTACGATCCGGAGGAGGGGGTCTTCGGGAGGAGGGGGAAGTACGCGAGGGTGATCTACGCCACCAACATAGGGACCATACCAGACGAGGTCGCCGCGAAGGTGTACACCACAGATGGCAGGTACGTGGGGAACTTGGAGGAGGGCTTCTTGGAGAGGCTCATGCCCGGGGACAGGTTCGTGCTGGGCGGCAAGGTCTACGAGTTCGTATCAGCTAGGGGATTGAGGGTCAAGGTCAAGCCGGCCTTCGATCAGAAGCCGACCGTACCCGCGTGGTTCTCGGAGATGCTCCCCCTCAGCTACGAGTTGGCGCTGGAGATCGGTAGGTTCAGGGGCGAGTTCTTCAGGATGCTCGAGGACGGCGCTACGAAGAGGGAGCTCGTGGCCATGATAATGAGGATGAGCAACGCCAACAGGATGGCGGCCCTCGCCATATACAATTACCTGAGGCAGCAGTACCTCTACCTGAAGTCCCTCGGCGTGAGCGTGGAGGACATGCCGTCCCACGAGGTCATCCTGGTGGAGAGCTACGTGGATGAGGATGGCAGGATACACCAGGTGACCCACTCCCTCTACGGTAGGAGGACCAACGACGCCCTCTCGAGGGCTCTTGCCTACATAGCCGGCAGGAAGGTGAGGAGGAACCTGGGGATAGCGGTGAAGGACACCGGGTTCGCGATAATATATCCGAGGGGAGTTAGGCCTGTGGCAACGATTGAGGACCTGGTGGGGTGGGACCTCAGGGATGTACTGGAGAAGGCCCTGGCGAAGACCGAGCTCCTCAGGAGGAGGTTCAGGCACGTAGCTGCCAGGGGGTTGATGATCCTCAGGAACTACAAGGGATATGAGATCAGCGTTAACAAGCAGCAGATCAGCGCTCAGAGTCTTCTCAGAATAGTTGAGAAGATAGATGGGTTTCCCCTGCTTAAGGAGGCTTACAGGGAGATCTTAGAGGATTACATGGATGTGGAGAGGGCCGAGGAGGTGGTGAGGGGGATAGAGAGCGGTAGGATAAGGGTCGTCGACATCGGGACGGTGGAGGTGCCCACGCCCTTCGCCCACAACATAGTGCTGGAGGGTCTGAGCGACCTGATATTCATGGAGGATAAGATGGCGGCATTGAGGAGGTTCCAGAGCGAGATAGAGAGAATCATCAGGAGCGAGGCCGGCTGACCATCTCCATTTTAAACTTCCCCGTGGCGAGGTTCCGGGATTCATATGATCTCAATGACTGGCATTTTAGGCTCGCTCGTGAGGTTCTTGGTGACCTTGGTTGTGAGCGCCGTCGTCCTCTGGTTAGCTCAGAAGATAGTGCTTCCTGAGAAGAAGGAGCAACCCTTCCTATCGGCCTTAGCCCTCGCCTTCGTCTGGTCTGTGATAGACTTCTTGCTCGGGATAATCTTCGCCCTGCTCCCCCTGTGGATCTTGGAGAAGATCGTAGTCATAGTGATCTGGATATGGGTGCTGAAGGCGTGGTTCAAGGTCGGATGGCTGACCGCCGCGGCCATCTCGATAGTCGCTTGGATCATC
>WAOH01000201.1 GCA_015521385.1 Thermoproteota archaeon | reverse complement strand
CCTCATACCCATGGATGGATACAACATGGACGACGCCCTGGTCATGTCTAAGGGCTCCATAGACAGGGGCGCCGCGAGGGCGGTCTTCTTCAGGACTTACGAGGCCGAGGCCAGGAGGCAGGCCATAATTGAGGGTGACAGGTTCGAGAACCCGCTTCCGCTTAAGAAGGTGTCTGGAAAGAAGGAGGAGCAGTACTATCAGAAGCTCGGAGAGGACGGAATAGTGGATCCCGAGACCTACGTCGAGGGAGGCGACGTTCTCATAGGCAAGACGAGCCCGCCCAGGTTCTCACCTGAGCTATCCATTGGAGGAGGTTACCAGTACACCTTCGAGAGGAGGGACACCTCGATAGCCATGAGGGCCTGGGAGAGGGGAGTCGTCACCGATGTCCTGCTGGCGACCAAAACCGGTGGAGAGAAGCTGGTCAGGGTAAAGGTCAGGGACACGAGGCCTCCCGAGCTGGGAGACAAGTTCGCCACGAGGCACGGCCAGAAGGGAGTGCTAGGCATGATATACAGGCAGGAGGACATGCCATTCACCTCCGAGGGGATAGTGCCCGACATAGTGCTCGACCCGCACGCCATACCCTCTAGGATGACCATAGGTCAGCTCTACGAGATACTGGCGGGGAAAGTGGGTGCTCTGGAGGGCAGGTTCGTTGATGGCACCCCGTTCATGTCCGAGCCGGTGGAGGACCTCATGGAGGCCCTGAAGAAGCTCGGGTTCGAGTACAGCGGTGAGGAGATAATGTACGATGGCAGGACCGGTCGGATGATAAGGGCACCCATATTCATAGGCATCAGCTACTACCAGAGGCTCAAGCACATGGTCAGGGACAAGATACACGCCAGGGCCAGGGGGCAGATGCAGCTACTGACGAGACAGCCTGTGGAGGGAAGAGCCAGGGGCGGCGGGCTCAGGCTAGGTGAGATGGAGGGAGAGGTGCTCATCTCGCATGGTGCAGCTTCTGTGATAAGGGACAGGTACGTCGAGCAGTCGGACAAGACGATAATCTACGTCTGCAAGAATTGCGGTACCGTTGCGTTCTTCAACCAGAGGACCAACGAGTTCTTCTGCCCGAGGTGTCAGTCCTCGGTGGAGGTGAAGCCCCTGATCACCAGTCACGCCTCGAAGCTGTTCATCGACGAGCTCATGAGCGGGCACATAGACGTGAGGCTCGACGTGAGGGAGGAGGTCTGAGGGAGAGGGGGTGATCACATGGCGCTGATATGGGAGCCGGTGGTTGACGAGGAGGCCATTCCCTACAGCCTCAGGAAGGTGATGTTCGGCCTAATATCCCCGTCGGACGCGCGGAGGATAGGATTCATAGAGATAACCGAGCCGACGGCCTACGACGAGGGCGGCCTCCCGGTGCAGGGAGGGGTGCTGGATCCCAGGCTGGGGACGATAAATCCCAGGAAGAGGTGCCCCATCTGCGGGAACTATCCGAAGAACTGCCCGGGTCACTTCGGAAGGATAGAGTTAGCTATGCCCGTAGTCCACATCGGCTACGTCAAGAGGATAAAGGACGCCCTGAACACCGTCTGTCACAAGTGCGGTAAGGTCTTGCTTCCCGAGGAGGAGAGGGCTCATTTCATATCTAAAGCGAAGGAGGTGGCTGAGAGGAACCCCCAGAAGAAGATAGACGACGAGCTGGTGAGGCAGGTCAGGGAGGAGGTGAAGAAGTACACCAAGAAGCACAAGAAGTGCCCCCACTGCGGGGCGGATGTTCAGAGGGTGGAACTGGAGGAGGTATACAAGTTCATAGTCAAGGAACCGGAGCCCAGGAGGCTCTGGCCTACCGAGATAAGGGACATACTCGAGAGGGTTAGCGACGATGATTCCCTACTGATAGGGTTCAACCCTGAGAGGGCCAGGCCTGAGTGGACCGTCCTCACGGTGTTGCTCGTACCTCCCCTCCCGGTGAGACCCTCGATCTATCTGGAAACTGGCGAGAGGTCTGAAGACGACTTGACTCACATCCTGGTGGAGATATTGAAGGTGAACAGGAAGCTCCACAACTCCAAGAGGCTGGGGGCTCCCAGCAGCATGGTCGAGAGTGAGTGGGACCTCCTGCAGTACTGGGTGAGCGTGTTCTTCAACAATGCGGCCGCTAACATGCCTGTAGCCACTCAGAAGGGTACTAGGAGGCCCCTCAAATCCCTCTTCCAGAGGCTGAGCGGGAAGGAGGGGAGGCTCAGGAAGAACCTCATAGGCAAGAGGGTCAACTTCTCAAGCAGGACTGTGATCTCTCCGGACCCGATGATAGACATAGATGAGGTCGGGGTGCCCGTGGAGATAGCCATGGTCCTCACCGTCCCCGAGTACGTCAACGAGAGCAACATAGAGAAGCTGAAGGACCTCGTCATGAGGGGACCTGATGAGTACCCCGGGGCCAACACGGTGAGGAAGGGAGGCGCCACCCCGCTGAGCCTGAAGATAATCCAGAGGAAGGGTAAGGAAGCGCTCAAGGAGGTCGCCGAGCAGCTGGAGCCGGGCGATGTGGTGGAGAGGCACCTGATGGATGGCGACTACGTCATATTCAACAGGCAGCCCTCCCTTCACAAGCTCTCCATGCTGGGGCACAGGGTGAAGGTGCTGCCCGGCGCGACGTTCAGGCTTCATCCCGCCGTCTGCGTCCCCTATAATGCCGACTTCGACGGGGATGAGATGAACCTCCACGCTCCCCAGCTCCTCGATGGGGCAATAGAGGCCAAGGAGCTCATGGGCGTGAAGAACAACATGCTCTCCCCGAGAACTGGGGGCTCCATCGTGGGGGCGAGGCAGGACCTCATAACGGCCCTCTACATGATAACGAAGAAGGACTCGCTCTTCGACAAGTCGGAGGCCACTAGGATCCTCTCTAGGGCTGGCATAACCGAGCTCCCCGAACCGGCCATAAAGAAGCCCAAGGAGCTCTGGACCGGGAAGCAGCTCATATCGGTGCTGTTCCCCAAGGACTTGGACTTCGAGTCCGTGGCCAAGTCGGCCAAGGGAGTGGAGTGCGAGGATCCCTCATGTCCAGGGGACGGGTACGTACTGATAAGGAGGGGCCAGCTCCTATCCGGCGTCCTAGATGATGACATCGTAGGCACCTTGGTCAAGGGGAAGCTCACGATAATAGACGTCCTCATAAGGGATTACGGCAATGACATGGCCGCCGACTTCCTCAACAAGCTCCTGAAGATAGCCGCCAAGGAGGTCATGCTGTACGGGATAACCACCTCGCCCAAGGAGCTGATGATGCCTGAAGAGGCGTACAAGGAGATAGACGGCATCTACTCCCAGCTCAAGGAGGAGGTAATGGAGCTCATAAGGAGCAGGCCCATAGTCAGGAAGGCGGCCATCTATCGGACCAAGGAGGAGCTCCTCAGATTGATGAGAGAGGAACAGATGCTCGAATTCGATATAGTCCAGACGATAGATAGCTTCTGGAGCAAGGTCAGCGATGTCGTCGCCAAGTACGTCGATCCGAAATCCAACGTGGCCATAATGGCCAAGACCGGAGCTAGGGGTTCGATAGCGAACCTCTCCCAGATAATGGGCCAGGTCGGGCAGCAGAAGATCAAGACGAGGATCGGGTTCGTGCTGACCAGCGGAAGGCCAAGAAAGGGATACAGGGACAGGGTTCTCTCCTACTTCGAGAGGGGTGATCTGAGCCCCGAGGCGAGAGGGTTCGTGAGGAACAGCTACGTCAAGGGATTGAATCCCGTGGAGTTCATATTCCACGCCATGTCCAGCAGAGAGTCCCTTATAGACAAGGGTAGGAGGACAGAGGACAGCGGATACTTCTACAGGAGGGTGGCGAACTCCCTCAAGGATGTCTACGTTTCCTACGACGAGACAGTCAGGGACTCGTTGGGACACATCCTCCAGTTCAGGTTCGGCGGCGATGGCTACGATCCGACCAAGCTGTTCAGAAATGAGCCGGTCAACATCAAGAGGATAATAGAGAAGCACGTCAAGGGTAAGAGGAAGAGAGGCATTTCCAAGAGCCGGATAGAGGAGGCCCTGAAGGAGGCCGGTCTCCCGACGACCTTAGCTGGGAGGATACATGAGGCAAGGCCAAAGGAGTCCGAACTCAAGGCCATAATAGAGGAGCTGAAGGAGGGCTTCGAGAGGGCCAAGGTGGAGGTCCTCACCCCCATAGGTCTCATCAGCGCCCAGAGCATAGCGGAGCCCACCACCCAGATGGTTCTCAGGACCTTCCACGCGCCTGGGCTGCTGGCCATGGATGTGACCCACGGGGTGGAGAGGTTCAAGGAACTCGTGTTCTACGCCTCCACGAGCACACCTACCATGGAGATACACCTCAAACCAGAGTGTCAGGATGATGAGGTGAAGATAAGGAAGGTGATAAGGAGCATCAGGGAACTCAGGATCAGGGACCTGATAGAGGAGTACGCCATAGACAACTTCGGTTACAGGCTCATACTGAAACCGGACATGAGGGCCTTGGAGAGCAACCTGATCACCTTGGACAAGTTCGTGGGCTACATAAGGAGCGCGGTCAAGAACATGAAGGGAGAGGTCTCCTTGGAGGGGGACAAGGTCGTGGTAGAGCTCTTCGAGGCGGCCAAGAAGGATAAGCCACTCCAGACCCTCAGATCTTGGTCGTACAGGGTGCTCGACAAGCTGGTCTCCGGCATAAAGGGCATAAAGAGGGCGTGGGTCGAGACGGTCGAGGTGGACGGTAAGAAGGAGTACGTGATAAGGACCACCGGGTCCAACTTGGCCGAGGTGCTGAACCTGAGCTGCGTCGACGTATCCAAGACGATAACCAACGACTGCAAGGAGATCGAGAAGGTTCTGGGAATAGAAGCCGCCAGGAACTGCATATTCAAGGAGCTGGCGCGCATATTGGAGGAGCAGGGTTTGGAGGTGGATAGGAGGTACATATCGCTAGTGGCCGATACTATGACCTACTCCGGGACCATAGAGGCCATAAGGCTGCAGGCGGCAGGCGTCGCATCCGGGTTCTTCAGCGAGATGAAGACCCCCCTCAGCAAGATGGCCTTCGAGTGGACCACTCACGTCATCCTGAATACCGCCAGGCGCGGTGAGGATAATCCGATAGTGGGACCACTAGACGCTTTAATAATGGGACAGACCCCGCCAATAGGGACGGGGAGGGTCTCGGTCAGGTGGGATCTCAGCCCGCCAAGCAGTGGTAGAGGTGGTAATGAATGAGCAGTGAGGTGGAACCCGAGCTTTACCTAGCTCTCAAGTCCGGGAATGTGATTCTGGGCGCGAGGAGGGTGATAAAGCAGCTGAAATCCGGAGAGAATCCCAAGCTTGTGATAATAGCCAGCAACGCGCCACAGGATGTGAGCATGGAGGTCGAGTACCTAGCCAAGCTGGCAAACGTGCCGGTCTACCGATACCCCGGTAAGTCCATCGACCTGGGAAGGGCCTTCAAGAAGCCGTTCTTCGTCTCGGTAGCGGCTGTGATGGAGGAAGGTGAGTCCAGGATCTTGGAGGTCCTAGGAGTGGAGTGATCATGGAGGTGTAGGGGGATTCCAGGAAGGAAGGTCATCATAACGCCTGAACAGTTCCGCTACATACAGCTCTTCCATAACATGCTCGGAGTCAGGCCCAAGGATGTCGTGGAGGACAAGGAGGAGAACAGGCTGATCTTCGTGGTGGAGAAGGGCGACTTGGGGAGGGCAGTAGGTAGAGGGGGCAGGAAGCTGAAGACAATGAGGCGCCTCCTCAGGGGAGATCTGGACATGTCCATAGAGGTCGTCGAGTTCGATGATACCCCGGAGGGATTCGTGAGTAACTTGCTGAGTCCCGCCAGGGTGCCTAAGGTCAGGATAGTCAAGCAGGGCGACGAAACCGTCGCCATTGCCTACGTGGTCGAGCAGGACAAGAGCATAGCCATAGGAAAGAACGGTAGGAGGATAAAGAGGGCCAGGATCCTGGCCAAGAGGTGGTACGACATAGACAACATTAAAATAGCAACATGGACTACCCCTACCTCGTGAGGTGGTGGTATGGGTAAGAAATCCCCGCTGGGACTGTACGCTGCTCGAGGACTGGCTGAGAAGTACAAGGAGAAGAGGTTACACAGCTGGAAGGTCAGGAGGCGGCTGTACAGGCTGAAGGAGAAGTTCGATCCCCTAGAGGGAGCACCCATGGCCAGGGGAATAGTGCTCGAGAAGGTAGGTCTCGAGGCCAGGCAGCCGCACTCCGGACTGAGGAAGGCTGTGAAGGTTCAACTGGCCAAGAACGGGGTCATAGTCACCGCGTTCGCCCCGGGAGACGGCGCTCTGAACGTGATCAACGAGCACGATGAGGTGATAATCGAGGGCATAGGAGGCTCTAGAGGCAGGTCCATGGGAGACATACCCGGAGTCAGGTACAAGGTGATAAAGGTCAACGGAGTGTCCCTGCAGGCGATACTGCAGGGAAAGAAGGAGAAACCCAGTAGGTGATCGCATGAGTGAGGAGGTTGAGGAGAGGACGGAGGAAGTTCCCAAGACCGGTGGTCCCGAGATAAAGCTGTTCGGCAAGTGGAGTTACGACGGGGTTGAGGTTAAGAACGTCGCCCTGAAGAGGGTGATCTCCCTTAAGCCAGTTTACCTTCCCCACACCGGCGGCAGGCATGAACACAAGAGATTCGGGAAGCTCGAGCTTCCCATCGTGGAGAGGCTGGTCAACAGACTCATGAGCCAGGCGATCAATGCGGGCAGCAAGAAGGACCATGTGAACAGCAAAAACCCCGGGAAGAAGCTCAAGGCCCTGAGGACCGTTAAGTACGCCTTCCAGATCATCGAGCTGAGGACGGGCAAGAATCCCATACAGGTGTTCATAGACGCCATCGAGAACTCCATAATAAGGGAGGAGGTCACTAGGATCATGTACGGCGGTGTGAGCTACTTCCACGCCGTTGACACATCCCCGAGCAGGATGGTCGACCTCGCCATCAGGCATATAGCTCAGGGGGCGGCCATGAAGGCGTTCAGGAGTCCCAGAAGTCTGGCAGAGGCTCTCGCGGATGAGATAATCGCTGCCGCCGAGTATGACAGGAACAAGAGCTTCGCCATAAGGAGAAAGGAGGAGATAGAGAGGATCGCCCTGAGCAGCAGGTGATCCCCCCATTCTTTATAATATGAGGTTTAGGAATTTTGGTGATGGATCATGAGTAGGGAACTCCCGATCTCCCATCTGAGGAAGGCGCATGGTGCCGAGATAACAGTCAGACTGAAGAATGGAAGCGAGATAAGGGGAAAGCTACTGGTCTACGACGAGATGATGAATCTGGTACTGGATTCCGCTAGAGAGATAGATCCGGACACGAAGGAAGTTAGGAGGAGCATGGGAACCCTCTTCATAAGGGGGAACAACGTGCTCTTCATTACGCTGGAGTGAGGCGCTCACTCCACAGTCACACTTTTGGCCAAGTTCCTAGGTTTGTCCGGATTCCTTCCCAACGATACGGCTGTGTAGTAGGCTATCAGCTGCAGTGGAACCGTGTATATGAGAGGGGACAGGAGCTCGTCCTCGACATCCACCTCTAAGCTGGCATCCGTCGGTACCTCGACGCCTTTCGGCTGGATGGTTATGGTGAAGGCCCCCCTAGATCTGACCTCCATGATGTTGTATACCGCCTTCTTCCTGAGCTCCTCATTGACTGGCACCATCACGACGGCTGGCGTGCCCTCCTCTATCAGGGCAAGGGGTCCGTGCTTGTACTCGCCAGCTGGGTAGCCCTCCGCGTGTATATAGCTTATCTCCTTGAGCTTGAGCGCTCCCTCCAATGCCGTTGGGTAGTTTATCCCCCTCCCTAGGAAAAACACGTGCTCCTTATCCTTGAGGAGATCACTCATCTCCTTGGAGAATCCCTCCAAATCCCCCATGGAGTTCCTCAGGAGCTCCGATACCCCCGCGAGCTCATCGGATATGCCGCTCCTGCCGCTTATCAGGGATGAGATTACGTACAGGACGGCCACCTGAGCGGAGAACGTCTTCGTGGCCGCAACTCCCACCTCTGGACCAGCTTGGATGAAGACCGACTCGTCAGACATCCTGGTGAGCGTGCTCCCCGGGACATTCACTATGGACACCACCTTGGAGCCCCTCGACTTGGCTATTCTGACGGCCTCCAGCACATCAGCAGTCTCACCGGATTGGCTGATGGCCAGAACGACATCGCCCTCCCTCAGGTGGGAGGACCACTCCGGGAATTCCGAGGCTATTATCACCTCTGACCGGATGCCGGCCAGCTTGGATAGCAGGTACTTGCCTATCAGACCTGCGTGGTAGGACGTACCGGCTGCGACTATCGTCAGGGATCCGCTCCTCAGCAGGGAATCAAGCCTCTCAGAGAACCTGGTGTAGTAGTCAATGCTCTCAGCGATCTTCTTCAGGATATGAGGCTGCTCGTGTATCTCCTTGAGCATGAAGTGCTCGAACGATCCCTTGTCCAGTAGTTGAGGGGACCAATCCACCTCTTCTGCTCTTCTATCGACTTTCTCCATTTTCCCTCCTTCCAGCTTCCAAATCTCAACACTGGAAGGAGTCAGCAGGGCTATTTCTCCATCTTCCATGAAGATAAATCTGTTCGTCAGGTGGAGGAGCGCCGCTACATCGGATGCGCAATAGTTTCCGTCTTCTCCCAAGCCTATCACCAGTGGGCTCTTGTTCCTAGCTAGGAACAGGGCTCTTTCTCCGGATATCATTGATACTATGGCGTAGCTACCTTTCAGCTTCCTGATGGTGTTCACGAACGCAGATAGGGGGCCATCACCGGATTTGAGGTTCTCCTCAATCAAGTGGGCCACGACCTCCGTGTCGGTCTCGGATCGGAGCTCATGCCCCTTGGTGATCAGCTCCCTTCTCATGTCCTCGAAATCATCGAGTGTACCGTTATGGACAACAGCCACCTCTCCATGACATGAGGTGTGGGGATGGGCGTTCTCGGGACTCACTCCGCCGTGGGTGGCCCACCTAGTGTGACCTATACCCACGGGACCGTCCCTGATCTCGATGCCTCCTACAACAGAATCTATCGTTCCTACACCCTTCACCACTTCTATCTTCCCGTCGGACATCACAGCTATTCCGGCTGAGTCGTACCCCCTGTATTCCAACTTCTTCAGGGACTTCACTAGATCCTCAGCCACTCCTGAGCGCTTCCTTACAATACCCACTATCCCACACAATTTGAGAGCACCTCATTCCCTCATCAGCTGGGACTTCCACTTCCTCAAGATAATGGTTGCACCTGAAATCATCGCAACGAATATCAACGATACGGTCACGCCCGATAGGAGCCGAGCTTCCTCGGCAGCCCTCTCCTTGAGGGTCTTGATCCTCCCCTCTAGGGCGGCTATTTCACGAGTTGCATTTGAATATAGGTCGGGTGCGCTTGTCAGGTTCAACCCGTCCACTCGAGCCGATATGTTTTGGAGCAGGGACCTCATGGCTCTGTATTCCGTTTGATTTATGTTCCTCACCTCTTCAACCTCCTTCAGAGCCTCGCTGACGATCTCAATTATTCTTTCCTTGTATATCCGGAGGAACTCCTCTTCCAGATCGGACATGATGGCAGACGACTGGTTGACGAGTGCCCTGACCCTGAGGACATCTGCATAAGATATGTTATCTTGGCTTAGGATGGCCTCCGCCTCTCTAATCTTCGAGTCGACGATGGAGATGTTTATCAATACGTCCTCCGGGAGAGGGAGTCCATTCTCCACAGATCTCTCGTAAATATTCTGAATGAATCTCCTCTCCTCCTTGACCTTTTCTAGGGATGTCTGGAGTTCCTCCTTGTTGTACCCGGATATCACCCTCACGGCCTTCCTCACTTGGACCTCAAAGCTCCTGTCTGTGCAGCCTATTCCGTAGCAGAGACTAACTATGACCGAATGATTCCCCTCGCTCTCTATCGGTATGGACAGAGTCAGCTCACCGGATGTGCCATTCAGCTCCCTTTCTATGCTGAGGTGTCCGTCCAGATACACGGAAACGGTTGGGCGATAATCTCGGGGAACCCCCTCCACCTCATAGCTCACTTGTATTGAGAGCGGCTGACCCAA
>WAOH01000200.1 GCA_015521385.1 Thermoproteota archaeon | reverse complement strand
CGATGGCTGGGCCGAGGGAGGAAAGGGCCGACGAGAGTATCAGCAAAAGAGCGATCAATGACAGCAGGGAGAGGGAGGCGCTCAGTCCCTCCTCCATGCTCCCGCCCACCCCAACGACACGTACTCATCCCGCCACGCGCTGACGAACCTGCCGAAGCCCGAGGCCTCGCCATGACACCTCACCTCGAAGGGATACCTGAGGCTGGCGGAGGCGTTTCCCGAGCTAACTTCGACCACGTAACCATTGCAGGAGACAGTCACCTCGCACGGGAGGTACACGTAGGTTTCCGAGAGGCCGCCCCCCAGCGAATTCATCACAGCCAAGTCTATGGACTTCGCAGCCGTGTTCACGCAGTTTATGGACCTCCTCTCCTCTAACGACTTCATGGCCCTACTTACGGGCCCGTTGACCGAGTACAGTATCAGAGCCAGTCCTGCCGCCATCAAGAGGGCCCTCTCCAAGGAAGCCCTCATCTCCTCATCCTCCACCACGCCAGCAGGTAAACGGTCGCTGCCACCACCGGGTAAGACCGAGGATCCACCATGAGCGAGGCAGCCAGAGCTGCCGGGAGTACGATAAGGAACAGCACCTCTCTCATGCGACCTCCCACACTTCTAGCGGTGGATGGGTATTGATCCGTCGAAAACCGCGGTAAAATGGGAAAAATTTCATGAGGATGGCCACTTCTTCCTTCTAGCTTTGGTGACGGCGAAATAGGCAGCGAGAGCGACCGCTATTCCTATAACGAGCCCCCAGTACGGCGAAATGCCCTCGCCGGAGGTCGAAAAGCCGCTCACGGTTACCGCTGCGGAGGCAACCGCTATCCCGTAGCTGAGCACCGGTACAGTGTAATTGCCCGGGGTGACCCCCTTGAACACTATGACTTGGCTGGATCCCGGATCGAGTGTGACCGAACTGTGGTCGACCTCCCCGCCATCCCTGAGCAGGATCACATCGAAGGTCCCCAGCACGCTCCCAGCGTTCGACAGGTTAACCTCTATAGAGCCATCAGAGGGTGAGGCCGACATGGAGACGGGGAGGGGCATTACCTGGAAGGAGAGCGAGTGGTCGTTATCGGCCCTGTTCACATCGACCGCATCCAAGGGTATGAGGGACACGGTCAGCGTGTGATTCCCGACCGACAGGCCTAGGGTCGGGACCTCTATATCTATTGAAGCCTCTCCCTTTGGAGATATGGCCTCGAGCAGCTGGGAATCAACGAGCGAGTCGTCGACGTACACAGATACGTTGATCCTAGATGGGGAGAGGCCTCCGTTTCCAACCCTGACCTTGCCCGTGAGCACCTCGCCCCTCTGAACTCTCTTGGGAACGGAGACCTCCTTCACACGGACATCGCACGAAGGTTTGACCTTTACAGAGGCCGAGGCTTGGCTGTATGGCCTCTCACCCCTAGTTATAAGGGCCGTCAGTTCCAGACTTCCAGTTGAGGTGGGAGTGAGGGAGAATTCGGCCATTGATATGGACTTCGGGGGGACGTAAACGCTTTGGGCCCCTACCTCAGTACCGTTGACGAACAGCCTCACCCTCAGATCGAGGGCATCACCCGAGGGATTGGGTATGTGGACCTTCACGAAGTACTCTCTCCCTTGGATCATCTCCCTCTCCACATCTATGAAAGCCTCGACCAGCGGGATCACCGAGAACTTCATCAGATAGACGTTGTCCTCGGGTCTCGGATCCCCATATTCCTTGGGTTCCACCGTCACCTTCAGATCGTGGACCCCCACGGTCAGGTTGGAGGTTAGCACCTTGGTGGTGATGGTAGTGTATCCCCCGGCGGGAATGGGTATCGAACCCTTCGATACGTTACCTATCTCCCAGAACTCGACCACCTTCAGATCCCCGTCCACGAACACGCTCACCTTTACGATACCGGAGAAGACCCTCGACTCCTTGTTCCTGACGTATATGGTGAGGGTGAGAGGCTGACCCTGCTGCACCTCCCCGTTGAGGGGTAGCACCGTTATCCTGTCGATAGAGAGGTCCCATTGCCGCTGAGGGGCGACCCTCACCAACGGTAGTACGAGGAGGATGAGCAGCAGTAGGGATCCTGACCTAGATGTCATCTCTCACTCTCCCCTCCCGATATTAAATACGTTTGTTCGATCTTAGCCTATCCCTCCCACGACCGACAGGATTATGAGTTCGGGGAGGGCGATGTCCCGGTGCGACCATGACGGAGCTGCTCTACATGGATGACTCTTACCTTAGGGAGTTCGAGGCCGAAGTCGTCGAGACCACCGAGGACCGGGTCATATTGAATCGGACGGCCTTCTATCCAGTTGGCGGCGGTCTGCCCAGCGACACGGGGGTCCTACTGAAGGGAGAAGAGGAGTATCGCGTCGAGGAGGTGAGGAAGGAAGGGGGGAAGGTGTGGCACAGGGTTCCGGGGCACTCCCTCTCCCCAGGAGACGTGGTGAAGGGCGTGATCGACTGGGAGAGGAGGTACAGAGTGATGAGGATGCACACGGCACTCCACGCCCTCATAGCCGTGATGAACCAGAAGTATGGGGTGCTCGTCACCGGGAACAAGGTGGGACCCGACAGGAGCAGGGTCGATGTCAACTTGGAGAGGCCCGACAGGGAACTGGTGGAGAAGGCCATTGCTGAGACGAACGAGGAGCTGGCCAAGGGACTACCGGTCAAGATATACTACCTCCCGAGGGAGGAGGCGATGAAGATACCCGGCATAGTGAAGCTGGCCAAGGCCCTTCCCCCGAGCGTCCAGAAGCTCAGAATAGTGGAGATAGAGGGGCTGGACATCCAGGCCGATGGCGGCCCCCATGTGGCTAATACTAAGGAGGTGGGGAGGATAGTCTTCCTGAAACTGGAGAACAAGGGGAAGAACAACAGGAGGATTCACTTCACCCTCGAACCCTGAGGGGAACGACAAAAGGTTCAAAGGGTTTATCCGTGCTTCAGGGTGTCACTCCCCATGAAGCTTCTCAGTGAACTCCTGTCAAGGGTAAGGGGGAGTAGAGAAGAAGGAAGCGAGGGGAGGAAGGACCTCGAGGAAGTCTTGGATAAAGCCGCAAAGGGAGAGGTCCTCGAGTTTGAGGAGGCTATGTCCTTTCTGAGAGCCGTGGAGTCCAGATTATCTGGAGAGCCGCAAGTGAAGAAGGTAAGGGGGAAGGTAGTCTTCGTGGGTGATACTCACGGGGATTTCGACTCGTCCAAAGAAGTATTGAGGAGATTCAAGGATCACAAGATCGTTTTCTTGGGAGATTACGTCGACAGGGGGAAGAAGCAGGTGGAGAACGCCAACTTCCTCCTGGCCAATTACTACAGGCACCCGGACAGGGTGATCCTGCTCAGGGGGAACCATGAGTCCCCGGTCGTGAATCTCAACTACGGGTTCATGGAGACGCTCTACCACACTTACGGTTCGGAGTGGCCCTTCCTGTTCATGAAGTACAACGAAGTGTTCGCGAACCTGCCCTATGCTGCCGAGGTCTCCGGCCTTCTCGCCCTTCACGGGGGCATCGCTGAGGGGCTGAAGTCGCTAAAGCAGATAAGGAAGCTCCCCAAGAAGGACATGATACCCAGCGACAGGATAGCCTTTCAACTCCTCTGGAACGATCCATACGAGGGGATAGAGGAGTTCGGAGAGAACTACAGCAGGGGAGGAGGGACCAAGTACTATGGCAGGAAGGCTCTCGAGTCGTTTCTCAAATCCAACGGGCTGAAGGGGATGGTGAGGGCTCACGAGGCCTATCCAGAGGGCCATGCCTGGCTTTTCAACGGTGAGACCGGTATAGAGGGTATGAGGAGCATATTATTATCAGTCTTCACATGTAGGTATTACGGCATTCCGCCCACCGTGGCTCTGTACGATGGTAGGAAGATGGAGGTCGTCAGGCTATGATGCGCACCCTGCCAATCGCCCTGCTGATACTCTTGACGTTCCCCCTCCTATTTGCATTCGCCCTCCCGCAGGAGGGTGAGGAAGCTCCTTACTTCAACGTCCCGACCTACGAGGGAGATAGGGTCTCCACCGAGAAGCTCAAGGGTAAGGTATATGTGCTGGTCTTCGCGGCTGAATGGTGCCCCCACTGCAGAGAGGAGCTTCCAGCTCTGTCTAAGGCATGGAAGGACGCTAGTCTGGAGAGAGATGATGTGATGTGCATCGTTATGATGGTTTCCAGTCCCCAAGACAAGGCTATCAAGTTCTACGAGTCGCTGGATCCCCCCTCCAACTGGAGGCTGGTACCTGATGCCAATTACATCGCTGAGAAGTATGGCGTGAGGGCCGTCCCGACTATGCTGGTGATCGACCAAGAGGGGAAAGTCGCGAGTATAGTAAGGGGAGCAGTCCCACCTCAGCAAATAACCGACGTGGTGAGTGAACTACTCGGAGCTACACCTCAGCCTCAAGGCAACTACACTTCCCCAGCAACGGAGCCCGGCTCCACGGGGAAGACCGGGAGTACTACTCCCAGTGGGGAAGCCGGTGGTTCAGGTCTAAAACTGGGTCACATGATTCTTATAGGCCTGGGAGTGGCATTGGTCGTCGTATTCGGTGCTTGGTATTACAAGACCCTGAAGAAGTTCGAGACGACAAAGAAGAAAAAGAAGAGCAAGGGCAAAAAATGAGAGGGGAGGACCTCAACTGGCTAGGGAAAGCCCTAGCCTTCCTCTTTACGACCACGCTCTTCATGATGGCCGTTCCAAGCGTGTATCTCAGGGCGATAATCTCCCTAGCTGTGTTTGCTATACTGGTCATGTACGAGAAAGAGGATCCAAATACGGGCACGCTGAAGAGATCTGTTTTAGCATCGGTACTCGCATTTCTGATGACGCTCCCACTCCTGCCGTTCTCGCGAGTTGAGATTGGTGTGCTGGATCCATCCATCCTCTTAGAGTTCTCTATCTTCCACCTGTCCGTCGCCACGTGGGAGGAGGCGGTCTACAGGGGTTACCCCCTACTGAGGTTCTCGGGCGGCGCCCTCATAGCCTCTTCCCTTGCCTTCTCGATCATCCACATTTTCAACCCGGGATTCGGGCCTCAAGCCTTCGTCGGGATATTCCTAGCTGGCCTCGCCCTAGGGGTGATGAGGTACGAGTGGGGCCTCGCGCCCTCCATATCGATGCACTTCACTTGGAACATATTGATGGAGCATATCTGGGGATATCCCACGAGCGGGCTCAGGGGGCCCAGCATCCTCCGGTCTGAACTCACCGGACCAGACCTCATAACCGGTGGTGACTTCGGACCTGAGGCATCGGTAGTTGTGATGATCGAGTTCCTGCTGCTCCTCCTAGCCTTGAGATTTGTGAGACTGAACGACCGCTTACCTTAAAGGTTTCATCCATCACCTAATGAGTATGTGGCTGGATCCCATATCCCTCCTGTGGTGGCTATTCATATTCTACCTGCTCATGGCTCCCCAACTCCAGCACAGGGCCATCCAGAATGCTAGGAGAAAGGTCATGGAGGCCTTGGCTAGGAAGAGGGGGAGCAGTGTGATAACCCTCATCCATAGGGAGGAATCCATCGGTCTTTTCGGGATACCCTTCTACAAGTTCATCGATATCGACGATTCGGAGAGCGTCCTGAGAGCGATAAGGTCTACGCCCCCCGACACGCCGATCGACCTGATAATACACACCCCCGGCGGACTCGTGCTGGCAGCCTCTCAGATAGCTAGGGCTTTGAAGAAGCACCCTGCGAAGACCACGGTTATAGTCCCTCACTACGCCATGAGCGGTGGTACCCTGATAGCCCTAGCGGCTGACGAGATAATCATGGATGAGAACGCCGTTCTGGGTCCTGTGGATCCTCAACTCGGTCAGTTCCCCGCTCCATCTCTGTTGAAGGTCGTGGAGAAGAAGAGCATCGATAAAGTGGACGATCAAACCCTGATACTCGCTGATGTTGCGGAGAAGGCGATAAATCAGGTCAGGAGCCTAGTGGCGTGGTTGCTTGAGGATAAGCTCGGCAGGGAGAGGGCCGAAGAGGTGGCGAGAATACTCACGGAAGGAAGATGGACCCACGACTACCCAATAACGGTGGAGGTAGCGAGGGAGCTCGGTCTACCGGTCTCCACCGATGTGCCCGCCGAGGTCTACCAGCTCATGGAGCTCTTCCCGCAACCTCTGAAGACTAGGACGCAGAGCGTGGAGTTCTTCCCCGCCCTACCCAAGGGCGAGGGCGGCAAAGGGTGATCTTCACCATAGTTATTTTTATTTCAGTAGGGGCACTATGGTGAGATGAAGATGGATCCAGAGGAGATCAAGACCAAGGTCCTCTATGCCCTGAGGTTCATAACGGACCCTGAGATTCCCATAAATGTGGTCGATCTGGGTCTAATCAGGAAGCTCGAGGTGGAGGATTCTAAAGTCTACATGAAGGTGGTCATGACGGCCCCCGGATGTCCCTATTCCTCAATGATCGTCCAGCAGATCGAGGAGAGCATAAAGAGCGCGATACCCGAGCTGGAGGAGGTCAAGGTAGAGCTGGAGGTATTCCCGCCCTGGACCCCCTTCGACATGACCGAGAGGGGGAGGGAGCAGTTCAGGAAGATGTACGGCTACGACTTAGCTGAAAGCTTCCTCAAGAGGTACGGAAGCGTGGAAAACTATTACGAACTGGTCAAGAAGTACTACGGTCTCGACAAGGGTAGCGAGGAGGAAGGCGAAAAGAAGTCCTGAGTTCCCGAAAGATCACCTGAATTTAGGAAATGGCGAACCTTTCAAAAATTTTTGTCGCTATAGTGTCGAAAAGCCCTAATGCGATCCCCCAGATCGCCTTTTTAAGTAATCCCTTACTAGTGTAGGAGGGGGTGTCCTCCCATTAGAGCCGCAGTTTTGGGTGCCGGATCCGTTGGTAAAGCCATCTCGTATGACCTCTACGAAAGGGTGACTGGTTCAGACCTCATCCTCGTTGACAAATGCAGGTCCTGTCTTGAGGAGGCATCAAAACTCATCGGCAGGTCCGAGATAAAGCAGGTAGATATAAGGGGAGAGGACGACATCTACAGGATCATAAAGGACGTGGATGTGGCCGTGAACGCCCTCCCGGGACGCTTCGGCAGGGCCTCTTGGATAGCCGCCATAAAGGCCGGCGTCGACCTCGTCGATGTGAGCTACTCGCCCGACGACCCGACCCAGTACCACGTCCAGGCGAACGACGCTGGGGTGACGATAATCCCGGATGCGGGCGTAGCTCCGGGGCTCAGCAACATGATGGCAGGCAGGGCCTACGCCCAGCTCGAGGAGGTGAAGGAGCTCAAGATTTACGTTGGAGGTATTCCCGAGAAACCCATACCTCCCCTCGGATACTTGGTGACTTGGAGCCCCGAGGACCTGATAGAGGAGTACGTGAGACCAGCTAGGGTCATCAACAACGGGAGCATAGTGGAGAAACCGGCCGTCAGCGAACTGGAGAAGGTGTTCATCCCGGGAGTGGGGGAGCTCGAGGCGTTCCTCACCGACGGCCTTAGGACCATGCTCAAGACGCTCAAGGGTGTGGAGGTCATGGAGGAGAAGACCCTCAGGTGGCCCGGACACGCAGAGAAGATAGAGCTGCTCAAGGTTCTCGGATATCTCGACAGGGAACCGCTTGACCTGAACGGGTCAAGCGTGAGCCCGGCTCATGTGACTGCGAAACTCTGGAGGGAGAGGCTCAAGGGCGATACTAAGGACATGGTCGTCCTGAGGGTGATCGCGAGCGGCAGGACGAGCCTGAACAACGTGGAGATAGAGTACAGGATGGTAGACAGGTACGACGAGGCCACGGGATTCTCGGCCGTGGCCAGAACTACCGCCTTCGTTGCCACTGGAATGCTCAAGCTCATAACCGAGGGAGCTATTCCCGGACCGGGCGTGGTACCGCCCGAGATCATAGGGATGGACGAGAGCCTCTTCTCGTCCGTGGCCGAGTGGCTCTCTTGGAGGGGAATAAAGATACTGGAGAGGGTGACCGAGTCGAGGAGGATCCCCTCTATCCCCTCCTGAGCTTCTCCTCCACAACCCTCACTTTGTACTCCATTGTTATGGCCTTATCCCTCCTATCATCTATCTTTATGATGGTGACCACTCTGGGAGCCCCCTTGGCGAAGGGGGACTCGTGCATCTCCTTCAGCACCCTGAAGAGCTCGTCGAGATCGCCCTCTATAACCGTGGACGTGGGAGTCAACTGGTACTTGAGACCGGATCGCTCCACAACCTTCAAAGCCTCAGCAACGTAATCGCTGACGCTTGCCCCGACCCCAACGGGGACCACGGTTATCTCCGCCATCGGCATGGGATCACCCCAGCATCTAGGGCACTGGTTCTTGATTTATTCTCCTGCACTCCCTCTTGCGTAGCGCCAGAACACGCGCGATAGATCGAAGGAGGAGCCCTTTACTCGCTACAGGGGGATCAGTCCCCAGACCTTCCTGATGAGCTTCATTCTAATGAGTCCATCTTCACAATGAGGACCGATACTTCGATTAACCCGGCCGGAGGTCGCATGTCACACCGGGAGAGAAACATTATACGGTAATGACGAACGCACTCACGGTGCTTATGGAACAAGAGAGGTTCAAATTTGGTGTAGAGCCCTTGGACCTCCTCTTACCTCAGGGTGTTCTCAGGAGCAGTCTGATAGGCATCTTCGGGGAGACAGGTACTGGTAAGAGCGTCTTACTGAATGAGGTAGCTTACCGCGCCCTGAAGCGAGGAGACAGGGTCCTCATGATCCTCTTGGAGGACACACCCGCCTCCAGATTGATGAACTTCAACTCTCTGGGCTTTGACGTGATGGACTACGTGAGGAGGGGTGATTTGGAGTTCTTGGACTGCTTCACCTATAGGCTCAGGGAGAGGGGCATCGAGCTGCCTGAGGATCCTACAGGAATGCTGGACGGTGCCAAGGGAGTAGTTAGCGTGGAGGATCCTAGGAACTTGGATGCCTTCTGGGACCAGATCGAGAGGGATGCCAGAGACATGAGGGGAAGGGGGCTGATCCTGATAGATTCGTTGACGGAGTTCCTGACCATAACTCCGGATCCCTCATCACTCCTCGACCTCATGAAGGTCATGAAGGCGGTGGTGAGCAAGCACTACATGATTCCGGTCATATACACCTTCCACTTCGGATTCTTCGATGACTTCAGGTACGTGCTGGAGGTGGCCTCCGATGGTGTCTTGGACCTCAGATTCAACCCAGAGGTGATAAAGGAACTTCTAGTAAAGCAGATGAGGGTCAGAAGGATGAGTGGATCGAGGCACAGGCCAGACTGGGTTACTTTCGATGTTGAGCCCGGAAAGGGACTGGTCGTCCTGAGGAAGTGATCACAGTTGAGGAGTTCGATGGCCGCTGCCAAGGCGATCCTGAGATCCATGGGCTTCGAGATAGTCGGGGAGAAGGTCCCCATAAGGAGAGGAGGATTCGAGATAAGCGATGTGGATCTAATAGCCTCTAAAGACGGCGAACTCTATGCAGTAGAGGTGAAGAGCGGCAGATTGGACGTGGGAGGCGTCAGGCAGGCCTATGTGAATTCCCTTCTGGTCAACGCGAAACCCTTAGTCGTCTGCAGGGGATTCGCAGACCCGTCGGCAGAAGTCCTAGCCGAGGAACTGGGGGTAGAGGTGGTGGAGTTGGACGACCTCTTCCTCTCGGATCCCGAGGAGTTGAGGGCGATCGTCAGGGATGAAGTGAGGAGGGCGATTATGGAAGTCTTACCAACAATAATCAGGCCTCCTGAGCTGGAACCAGGGGAATTAGACCTGTTAAGAGCGATCGCTGCCTCGGATGAGTTCAGGAAGGCAGCCCAAAACCTGGGGATGGATGAGGAGGCGCTAGGGAGAGAATTAGGCGTGATGAGGCGCAAGGGAAAGATACCTAGGTGGATAAGGGACTACCACGAGCTGAGGGAATGGGCAGCGTCCCTCCTCAAATCCCATGGGGAAACTTTTTCTCATAAGTCGGCGGGTAAAAAGCGATGAGGGCGATTCTGATAATTGTGGCGGTGTTAGTGGTTCTGGTGGTTGCTCTCCTTATCTTGGGAGTCACTATGAGCCCTCGGAAGCCTTCTGAATCCGTGACATCGGGACGGGCTGGTGGAGGTGGGAATGTGCCCTTCACTCTGAAGTCCGTGTTCGCGGACGGGGAGAGGATCCCCGTCAAGTACACCTGCGATGGGGAGGACTCCTCCCCTCCCCTCAGCTGGGAGGGTCAGCCCGAGGGGGTGGTGAGTTACGTACTGATAGTAGAGGACCCGGACGCCCCCATGGGGACCTTCACCCACTGGGTCATCTACAACATACCGGGCGAGCTGACTTCCCTACCAGAGGGAGTCCCTAAGAAGAAGGAGACCGAGTTCGGTCTGCAGGGGGTGAATGATTTCAGGAGGATAGGTTACGGTGGACCCTGCCCCCCGCCCGGAAAGCCGCACAGATACTTCTTCAAGCTCTACGCCCTCGACTCGACTCTTGATCTGCCACCGGGAGCTAGGAAAGGAGAAGTTCTCAGGGCCATGGAAGGTCACGTACTGGCCCAGACCCAGCTCATGGGCATCTACGGCAGGGGCTGACCCTCCCTCCCATCCCACTTTTTTCGATGAAGCGCGAGGTGAAGGGGTCCATGAGACGCGAGCCTAGGGATCAATCTCTTCATAATTGAGCCCTAATTCGTGGGCGTGAGAAAGTTAGATTCCTTAGGAAGCCCGACGTGGAAAAATGGGATCATAGGTTAAGGCTTTATTTTATCGGCTGGACGCTAGGCCCAAGTGATTCCCATGGGCGGACTCTCTAGGGAGGATGTCATCCGATTTTCGGACCAATATATGATGACCAACGTGGCTAGGTGGTGGAAGGACGACCCCGTGGTCATAGAGTCGGGTAAGGGCGCCATACTCAGGGATATGGACGGGAGGGAGTACATAGACCTCCACGCCATGCATGCGGTCGCCTCTCAGGGTTACTCCCATCCCAAGATAATTCAAGCGGTTAAGGAGCAGTTGGAGAAGATTTTCGTGGTTGCGACCGACTTTTACAATGAGCCTCAGGCTCTTCTTGCCAAGAAGCTTGCTGAGATAACCCCTCCGAAGCTCAAGAGGAGCTTCTTCATAAATTCAGGGGCTGAGGCCGTCGAGACGGCCACCCTCCTCGCCAAGAGGGCCACAGGAAGGCCCGGCATCATAGCCCTCTGGGGTGCCTTCCACGGCAGGACCCACATGCCGAGGACCCTCACGGGCTTCTCGAAGTACAAGAAGAGCATGGGTCCGTTCCCGTACGGGGTGATGCACCTTCCGAACTACTACTGCTACAGGTGCCCCCTCGGCTTGGAGTATCCCAGCTGCAACCTCCAGTGCGCCAGGATGCTCGATGACGCCCTGAAGTATGCAGCTCCCGAGGAGATGGCGGCCTTCATAGCGGAACCCATTCAGGGGACTGCCGGTAACATAGTCCCCCCGCCGGACTACTTCAGGGTAGTCAAGAACATCCTCGATCAATACGACATCCTCTTCATTGCTGATGAGGTGATCACCGGCTTCGGCAGGACAGGGAAGCTCTTCGCGATAGAGCACTTCGGGGTGGAGCCCGACATAATGACCATGGCCAAGGCGCTGGGAGGGGGCTTCCCGGTCTCGGCAGCCATAGCCAGCGAGGAGGTTGGCACGGCTTTCAAGCCTCTTGATCACTACTCCACCTACGGAGGAAATCCGCTCGCCATGGCCGCTGCCCTCGCAGCTATAGAGGTGATCGAGGAGGAGAATCTGGTGGAGAAGTCGGCCAAGAACGGAGAGTACATGCTCAAGAGGCTCAGGGAACTCATGGACAAGCATGAGATAATAGGGGAGGTGGACGGCAAGGGGCTGCTCATCGGACTGGAACTCGTCAAGGATAGGGAGACGAAAGAGCCCGCTATCGAGGAAACCGCCAAGTTCAGGATAGAGCTCAGGAAGAGGGGAGTTATAATAGGCCCACCAGGGTGGACTGGATCCAGAGTGAGGATAAACCCGCCGCTCGTGATAACTAAGGAGCAGATCGATCGCGCCATCGAGGCCATCGACGAAGCGCTCACGGTTGTGGAGAGAGGGTAATTCTCGTCAGCTTAACACTAACAAATTTTTACTTTTTATCGCTCTTTGTCGATACGAATCTCGGACTTATCAATTGACTTTTTTACGACACCTTTCGCAGTGTAAATTTAATTTAGGAATACTGTCGTAGGGGTAAATTGAGCCAAGCATATGCCCCACATCCACCCATAAGAAAAACGTTTTTCTCCGTTTTTAGCTCATATTGAATGCCGACCGGGACCCACTATAGGAGAGGCTTTATATTTTATCGAATCTCGTCAGGTTAACACCTTAGGGGGTGTTACCCTAATGGATACGAAGGCATGGATCTTGGCTATCTTGTTATTGATCGTGGGTCTACTGGTAGGATATTTCGCAGCAGGCCCGGGTCAGGCTAAAACTATCACCACCACGAAAATGGTGGAGAAGACCGTTACCGTCACGAAGACGGTGGCTGGCACCACCTCCCAGCCAGCTCAGACCACAACCGCTCCCGCCAAGAAGGTCGAGGTTAAAGTGGGTGTCTTGCTCCCTCTGTCAGGAGGTTCCGCGTTCTCCGGTCAGGAGGACCTGAGAGGAATACAGCTAGCGGCCCTCCACATAAACCAGAGCAA
>WAOH01000199.1 GCA_015521385.1 Thermoproteota archaeon | reverse complement strand
GTATCGCGGAGAGGGACCCGAGGAACTCGAGTATCGTGTAAACTCTTTCCCCCTTGCTCGGAGGGTACATCACTACCCAGGGTTGGAGCGAGCTGAGCAGGAGCAGAGCGAAGCCCAGCAGGGAGAGCAGCCTCGTGACCTTGTTCCAGGCAGAATTGTCCAAAATTTATCCCCCCTATCTATAACCCCTTGGTTAATAAGGATGCCTGCCCGGACCTCTCCCACACTGCCAAGCCACCGGCTAACCCCCAGCGATCCCATTCACGCAAGAGGAACCCGCAGGGACCCATGATGGGCACCATTCCCGTCGCGGCGACGTGGAGTTCAATGATGCGCTATCCCGAGAGAATCAGATGGGGAGCTCGGGGTTTATGTGGACGAGGCCGGTAACGAGCAGGGTCTCGGCGGACCTGACCCCTCTGTGGGATCTGACGGTCTCATCTATGCGGGAAACGTGATTCATGTCCTTGGCGTGGAATATGGCCACTATGTTGTACTTCCCCGTCAGCTTGAACACGTGGGTGGCCTCCGGCATCTCCCTCAACCTGTCGAAGACCTCATCCAGGTGCTCGGGATCCACGTCCGCCAGCACTATCACCGAGAAGGGTAAACCGACCCTCCTCGGATCCAGAAGCGTGTAGAACCCCCTTATGACGCCCCTCTCGATGAGCTTCTTCACCCTGTACCTTATCGTGGCCTCGGGAACCTCCAGCTTCCTGGCCAGCTCGCTGAAGGGTATCCTGGAGTTGAGCTGGAGGACCCTGAGTATGTTGAGGTCGAGCTCGTCCAGTTCCTCGAAGCCCTTGCCCATCAATAGATGCGACCTCCACCAATACCTATAAAGTGATCTGCTCGGCCCGACCTCAGCAGGCCGGAACGACCCGCACCGAGACCTTGGCTTGGGGGGCCAGTTCCGCCGCTATCGCCATCACATCGTGCTGCAACCTGTTGATCTCCCTCGCCCTGATCTCCGGATCCGCCCCCACCTTTATCTCGAGCCTCACGCACCCTCCGGACCTGACGACCTCCACCGAGGCCCACTTCACCCCCCTGAGCTCCTCGATCCTCCTCCTCATCTCCTCCAACGGGATTCCCTCCCCAGAGTGGTCCATGTGCACCAGGACCTCCTCCACCCCCAGGGCACGCTTCAGCCTCGACTCCACCTCCTTTGCTATCTCGTCCGCCCTCCTGAGGGTCACGTCGTCGTCCAGCACCACGTGGAGGTGCAGCCTCTCTCCCCTCTCCCCGTAGAACTCGAACGTGTGGGCCTCCCTCACGCCGGCCACGGACTCCGTAACCTCCTTGGCGACGCTCTCCCTAGACCTTCCCGCCGCGAGGGGAACCACCATGACCTCGGAGGGCCCTATCTCCCTCCTCATCCTCTCCTCTAACCTCCTTATGATCTCGTTCGCCCTCTCGGCCGTGATCGAAGGATCGACCTCAACAACGGCGTCGACGAGGGTTATCTTACCCAGCTTCCTGGCCCTTACCCTCCTCACGGCCGCTATCTCCCTGCAGCTCCCCAAAATGGAGGATATCCTGGCCAGGAGCTTGGGGTCTATCCTGTCGAGCAGGTCGCTCGCGGACCAGTACGCCACCCTCAGGGTGGAGGGCATCACCAGCGCCGCGGCGGCCAGCGCAGCGAGCGGATCCACGGGAGGGAACTCCCTCGAGACTAGGAGGACCCCCACTATCACCAGCGTCCTGATCGCGTCCCAGCCGTAGTTGATCGCCTCCGACTGCATCATCCTGACCCCCTCCGATCCGCCGGTCCTCCAGAGGGCAAGGGACCTGACCACGTTCACCACACTCGTGGCGCCCAGCAGCCAGAGCGCCTCTTCCGTCACGTTTGGAGGGCTCAGAGGTCCGAGGAGGGTCAGGACGCTTCTGTAGATGACGTAGGCCTCGACCTCCACCAGGAAGATGGAGGAGAGGAGCCCGAGTAGGCTGTCGAGCTTCGCGTGCCCGTAGGGATGGTCCGCGTCAGGCGGCTTCCTAGATAGCCTTATGCCCACCAGCGTCACTGAGGACGTGAGGATGTCCCCCAACGAGTCCAAGAGCTCCCCCAGGACGGCCATGCTGCCCGTCAGCAGGGCCACGAACAGCTTCACGGCCACGATGGCGGCCGAGGTCACCACTGATGCCACGGCTACCTTCTCAGCCCTCTCCACACCGAGCCCCGTTCTCTAGCGGCACCGGATGATTTTATCTTATCCCCTCGGGATGACATATGCTCACCATAAGGGACATCTTCGACGCCTGCAACAGGAAGGCGGCCCAGGGCAGGAGGGTAATCGGGGCCCACATAGGGGCTCCATCGCACGACCCACCGCTCACGGTCTCGGAGGTCCTCTCGTCCATGGGCGAGGTGGGGCGGAACTACCTGCCCTTCACCGGCATGGACGAGGCCAAGGAGGCGGTCGTGGACTTCGCCTCCCGCTTCCTGAGGAGGGATTACGAGAGGGACGGCGTCTTCATGACCAACGGCGGGGCCCAGGCACTCCTCATCTCCACGCTCGCTGCCTGGAAGTTGAGGAAGGGGAAGGTGCTGATCCCCGCCCCCGGCTTCATCCAGTACTTCGAGCACCCCTCCGAGTTCTCCTACCCGGTGGAGACCTACGACCCCCTGGCCGAGGATCTAGTGAACGAGGTCGTGGGGAGGGCCGAGGGTGCGGCAGCGGTGCTCATCAACTACCCGAACAATCCGACCGGCCACGTCCCTCCCAACTCCGTTCTAAGGGACCTGTGGGACGAGCTCCAGGGGAGGGGCGTGCTCCTGCTGAACGACGCGGCCTACTCCCAGATCTACTACGGGGACAGGGTCGAGGTAGTCGGTGATGTGGTGATAGACACCTTCAGCAAGACCTTCGCCCTCCCCGGGATGAGGGCCGGTTACATCTACTGGGGAGCTGAGGGAAGGGAGCTGGTGGGCAGGCTCACCTACCTCACCACCGCCGGCGTGTCAGAAGCGGTTCAGAGGCTCATCATCAGGATGATAGGCGCTGCCACCGACTCCTACTTCGAGGGCGTGAGGGAGCACTACAGGAGGCTGAGGGACGCGATCGTCAGGGAGGCCTCCAGGGCCGGCCTGAACTTCGTCGAACCGAGAGGGGCCTTCTACCTCTACGCGAGGCACCCGGACGTGGGGGACTCGGAGGAGCTCGCACTCAAGCTCCTCGAATCGGATCCGGTGGTCGGCATAGTTCCAGCAACCGCCTTCAGAGGCGGCAGGGAGTGGTTCAGGGTGAGCTACGGGAGGCTCAGGGAGGAGGAGATGCCGGAGCTCATGGAAGCACTGGGGAGAGCAGCTGTATCGTTACGTAAGCGGCGAGGATGAAGGGGATGAAAGGGTAGGTGGGGGCTATCCAGACTCCCTCCTCCCCTATTTCAGACTCCCCCAGAGAGGACAGCGCGGCCCTCAGCAAGAACTTCCTCCTCCCATTGCTCCTGACCTCGGCGACCCTCGCCCCCACGGCCAGGTGCTTCGAATAGGGGGAGAGGAGGATCAGGGCCAGGATCTTCCTGTGGAGGGGCTCGTCGAACCCCCTCAGGAGATCGGGATTCCGACGGACCCTCACCAGGTTGATCATCAGCTGGAGGGGCAGGACCGTCAGCAGGAGAACCTTGGAAAGGAGGTACACTAGGAAGGGCGGGGGCAGGATCAGAGGAGGCTCGGTGGAGATCAGGGCGAGGGTGGCGTAGGCCAGGACGTCAGCCTCCCCGCTCGTCGAGAGGAACCACTCGGCCGCGAGCATGAGGGCCAGCGCGAGGAGGGGGAGCCACGCCCTCTCGACGTAGGCCAGGGTTTCCTCGGGATTCAGGAGCCTCAAGATCACACCTCCGACGGCTCCGAGGACCCAGATCCAGTCAGGCACCTCCCTGTAGCGGATGTCGTACAGGCTGGCTATCGACAGCGTCGAGGTGGCGATCACCTGCTCCAGCAGATCAACCACCCACCCTCTTATTATGGGACCGGGACCTATAAGGGGGAGGATGATATGTACTACCCGGCCCTGAGCGGTGATGATGCCGGCATTGCCTGACTCCCCACCAACCTGATTCGGATCGGAGTCCGGCTTCCGCGCGATCCCACGGGTGGATGGGCCGCGCTCACTCAACACCCGCGCATCCTCTCCCGACCGGTCGTCCCACGGATCCACTAGCCTGAGCCCGGAGGGAGAAAGGAATTAAGCTCTCCCTCCCCCTTCCAACGGAGGAGCATGGTCAGGTACCGGATCCCCGAGCTCCCGGGCTTCTCCTCCTACGAGGACGGGTCGGGCTCGATCCTGTACAACGAGAGGGCGGCACTCTTCGCCACCCAGCTGGAGGGAGGGCAGCTGGACGACTGGCTCCTCAGGGCGGTGGGGATGCGCCCCGTCACCGCTCGGAGGTACAGGCTCGACAGGGCGATCGGGCTTGAGGGCTGCTGCCCCAACCTTCTGTTAAGCTACATGAACGGTCAGGTCCGCGTGAGCCCGCTGGTGGTGAAGTGGAGCTGCTCCCTCACCCTCGGGGTCGCCTTCAGAGATGGATGGACGCCCGAGGATGTCAAGGACCTCCTGCTGCACCTCCTCAAGGGGGAACCCTCGCCGGATCCGATAAGCTTTGAAGCGGGATTCAGAACGGTCGCGGAGCCAACGGGCCAGTGGACGGTCACGATACCGGCTCACTGGGACATGATCCCCAGCAGGGACGGGTTCACGCTCCTGCCGCCGGTGGAGGGCGTGAGGGGCTTCCTCACCCCCTACTTGGACCTCAGGCTAGGTGACGGCCAGTCGGGTCGGAGGGAGCTGGAGGGCTACCTGTCCCTCTGGAGGCTCCTGAGGAGGAGGGACGCTGACGGAAGGGAGAGGGAGGTCTCCATGGAGCTGAGCTTCCACTTCGATGAGCGCCTGAGGGAGCGGGTGAGGGCCGTGGCCGAGGTGATATGGGGAAGCCTGGAGGTGGGTCCGACGTGGCCCTACATCGCCCTGGGCTACATGTCCAGGGAGGTAGACCGGTCATACCTCCCGTCCCCGAGGATCGTGTCACCCGGCGCCGCGAACACGGGACAGGGCTCGAAGTCGAGCCCGAGGTCTGTAGAGCACAGGCTCAACCTGAATCCCGGTCCGGCCACCACTTCCAGACCCGGCACCAAGGGATCCGTGAAATTCGATCCCTTCAAGCCCTCCCCCTTCCTGTCCACTATAGGCAAGGTCCTCTCGTCCCCTTGGAAGTCGGGTGGAACCGGGAGGGGTGGAGGCGGTAAACCAGCTGCAACCCGGCCCAAGGCCCCCAAGAATGACGTAGGCCGGTTCAGCTGGGCGGACTCGTCCACCTTCTACATAGATCAGGACGGGAGCATCAGGGTCTCCGAGTTCGACGACGAGCTGGTCGCAGATGAGATCGGATCCGACGGCACCCTTTACAGGGGAGGGAGCGTCGTCGGGAGGGTGGAGGACGGTTACGTGTACGACACGGAGGGGAACGTGGTGGGG
>WAOH01000198.1 GCA_015521385.1 Thermoproteota archaeon | reverse complement strand
ATATATCCCCATCATGGCTAATTAATAATCTTATTATGCAACTGTATAATAAAAAATATATGAGTGCTAGGCTCTTTCTCGGGAATATTATTATTTAAATTGATTAATAATATCATGTATATCTCTCCAGATGATTTATAAAGATCATTTTTGGAACATAATTTTATTCGAGTTGCCTAAATCCAGAAAAGCCCTGATTGATAGCGCCCAACAATCAATTACAATTTATGGAACGGGGCCGGATCCATGAAGATGTATGGATGACCTCTGATCAGTAATATATGTTGAATTTTTCATTGGTAGCGTAACGATAATTACGATGCAGGACACCCCTCTCGAGATGCGAGGAACTGTGACGGCATCCGCTCCCTCCCAAGCTTTCCTCATGGGAGAACATGCTGTGCTGTATGGATCCCCCGCACTCGCTCTGAGCGTCGACAGGAGGTCGTTTTCAAGTGCGAGAGAGCTGGACAGGGGTCATATAAGGATAAGATCCCACCTCCTAGGTCTCTATGAGGAAGAGAGAGGTAGTATCGTAAGAGACAACCCGGAGCTCGAGAAGCTAGCGGTAGGCGTCAGGGAGATCTTGGAGAGATACGGTGTGAGATCCGGGGTTGAGCTGGAGATCAGATCGGAGGTTCCCATTGGAAGCGGCATGGCATCCTCCGCCTCGGTTGCTGCGGCGATATCCAAGTCGATAGATGGTTTGTTTGAGCTGGGAATGGATGAGAATGAGTTACTCGAGTCCGTTTACGTCTTCGAAAGGATCATACACGGCAAGGCTAGCAAGACAGGCCCGGCTTGTGCGGTAATGGGGGGAGTCATCTGGGTTGAATGGATGGGAGACCTGATGACCGCCGAGAGCCTGGGGTTCAAGGACGTGCCCTTGGTCATGGCCTGCACAGGGAAACCCAGCCCGACGAAGGAGATGATTGAGAGAGTGAGCAGTTTGGGATCGCTGCTGCCCGGGGTGAGGGACTCCGTAGTCAGAGCGATCTCGGAGTTGGTCGTCAAGGGCAGGGACGCCATCATGACCGGGAACTACGAGCTCCTAGGAATGCTCATGAACATAGACCAAGGATTGCTTTACTCCTTGGGTGTGAGCAGCTGGGAGATAGAGAGGATAGTCTGGAAGGCGAGGGAGAGCGGTTCCTACGGGGCCAAGCTGTCCGGAGCCGGGGGAGGGGGGTGCGTTGTCGCACTGCATCCCCAGCCCTCCTCATTGGCTGAGGAACTCAGATCCGTCGCTGATATGGCGTTTCCCGCTAGGGTAGCTAGGGAGGGAGCCAGGCTGGAATCCAAATCCGGTGATCGCTCTTAGAGTCCCTCCCCGAGCTCCCTGAGCTTCTTCAGCAGCTGCTTGGTGGACTCGTTTAGCTCCCTGAGATCCTTCACCTCGTAGACGATCCTTCCCCCATCCAGTATCTTCCTGTAGGCGTAGGACATCTCGTTACCGCACACGGGACACCTCGGCGGCTCGGATCCCTTTGGCACGTACTTGTAGATCAGGTGCTCCTCGCAGATGTAGAGGTCCTTGGCTCCCGATTTTATGCCCCTCTTCGCCCTCGGTTCTCCCTCCACCTCCACGATGTCCATACCGAAGTCGACCGGCTTGGCCCCCATTATGTGAGAGCCCACCCCGAAAGCATCGGCGCCCGCCTCGGAGTACTCCTTGACCGTGTATTCATTCAAGCCCCCGGAGACGAAGATCTTCACGTGCTTGAAGCCCCTGACATCCAGCTCCCACCTCACCTCCCTGATTATTTCGGACATCTTCCCCCTCCTGGAGCCGGGCGTGTCGAGCCTGACCCCCTCCAGCTTCTCCCCGAGGGCCTCGGCGGCCATTATGGCCTCGGTCTTCTCATCGTAGAAGGTGTCTACCAAGGCTATTCTCGGGACATCCTCAGGCAGGACCTCATCAAACGACTTCCAAGCAGCTACCTGGTCCCCGAAGAGTATGATCATGGCGTGGGGCATGGTTCCCACGGGTTTGAACCCGATCTCCTCCAAGAGGATCCCCGAGGATCCGTCGAGCCCGCCTATCAGGCTCGCCCTCTCGTATGCGAGGCTGACTGCGGGGTGCTGCCTCCTTATCCCGAAGTTGACCACGGGCTTTTCCCCTGCCGCGAACTTCACCCTAGCTGCCATCGTGGCCACTCCAGACAGGCTGCAGAGGAAACCCAGGATGGAGGTCTCCAATGGCCCGACCTCCGAGTAGGGTCCCTCTATCCTCATGACTGGGATCCAGGGTCTAAGTAGGCTCCCATCCGGGAGGGCGTATACATCCAAGTCCCTCCCCTCCAAGAGCCTAGCTACCTCCTCCACGCCCGCCAGTATCCCCCACGGAGCACCGTTGGGGAGGGATCTCGCGGCTATCTCCATGACGACATGCTTGTCCGCGAGCCCCTTCTCCCTGAGGACCCTCATGGTCCTGAGGAAGTAGACATCGGTGACCTTCCCCTCTCTGATCTCGCTGCCGGACACTACGAAGAATTCATCCTCCCTTCCCATCAGGAGCACCATGGAAGGGGCGCGGACGAGCTTAAAATCGAGATGGCGGCGGGGGTGGGATTCGAACCCACGACCTCCCGGTTAACAGCCGGGCGCTCTACCTGGCTAAGCTACCCCGCCCCTAGCGGCAGGCCACGACATGGACTTGGAAATAGTATAAAAAGGTTGGCTCGCTCCTCCCCGTGGGTTAGCATGTGCAGGATGGCTGCCTTCATCTCTCTGAAGCCACTGAAGGGTTACGAGGTTGAGGATTTCCTGGATGCAGTAGCCCGGATGGCCAGCAGGGGTAGATCGCTCAGGGATAAAGGAATGGGTCATCCCCACGGATGGGGATTGGCCGCCTTCTCTAAGGGGAGACCGATCCTCTACGTTAGGGAGACCTTCCCCCTTTGGAGGAGGAGTTTTTACGCTCGCTCCAGGGCCGACTCGGTTTTGGTGCATGCGAGAGCCGCATCTGTCGGGGAGGTCAGCTTCGAGAACACCCACCCCTTCTCCGCTGTAGTCGGGGGGAGGGTTTGGTTCTTCGCTCACAACGGGTCGGTCAAGGGAATGGAGGACGGAGGCGCCCTGGGGAAGACGGATAGCGAGGCCATGATGCTGAAGCTCGTCAGGGAAGGAATCGATCCACCTAGGCTCGTGGAGAGAGTCAGAGAGATCAGGGAGAGGTTTTGGGAGGGTCTTTCCTCCATGACCTTCTTGCTGGTGAGTGGGGACGAGATCTACGCCCTCAAGGGCGCGAAGGAGAGGCCCGATTACTTCAATCTCTACGTGAAGAGGGATAAGGAGATTGTAGTTCTGGCCTCCGAACCCTTGGACGATGGGAGCTGGGAGGAAATGGAGAACTGGACCCTTCTCAGGCTTGAGAGGGTTGAAGGGGAGATAAGGGAGTATAGGTATGTAGTCTGACGAGCTGGCTACTTCTCCCAAACCTCCTCCTGCACCACTATCGCACCGACGGGGCAGGAGACTGCACAGGCGTGACAGATGAAGCAGTCAGGCTCGTAATCTTCCCTCGGGTAGGCCTTCTTGTTCTCGTTGAGGTGCCAGATGTTCGAGGGACAGACATCCACGCAAATTCCGCAGCCGATACACTTGTCCTCATCGATGTTGAGTATCACATGGAAGTCCACTTGCACGACGGCCAGGACGATCACCCGGCGCCTCCTTCATAAAAAATTGATAAAGGTATCCACGACATTCGACATGTGGAAGTCAGGATATTCGGCGGCATCGGGGAGATAGGGGGCAACAAGGTACTGGTATCCTCCCCAGAAAGGCTCTCTATAATGCTCGACTTCGGAAAGAGCTTCTCTCGTGAGGAGGCTTTCTTCCAGTATCCATTCATGTCCCCCATGTTTCCAGAGGACTACTTCAAGACGGGCCTCCTTCCGCCGTCCGAAGGACCGGAATGGAAAATGGAGGGCTTTGACATCGCTGGTCTATTCATTAGCCACGCCCACCTCGATCACTGGGGATACCTCCCACTGATCCATAGGGAGATACCCATCTACTTGGGAGAGGCGAGCAAGGCGATATTGGAGGCATACAGGTCGATGGGCTTCAGGGACCTGTCGGCCCTAGACGACTTCAAGATCTCCACCTTCAGGACGGGGGACACTCTTGACCTGGAGGGGCTGAAGGTCATCCCGATTCACGTCGATCACTCCGTGCCTGGGGCATACGGGTTTCTGGTCGAGTGCTGCTCGAGGAAAGTGGCCTACACAGGAGATCTCAGGATGCACGGTCCTAGGAGCGATATGACCCGCGACTTTCTGGACCGGCTGGCTGAGGAGGAAGTGGACCTCCTCCTGATGGAGGCCACGAAGGTGGCACCGGAGAACGATCCGGAGGCCTCCCTGGTGAAGGTCCTGGAGAACCGCATCTGGTATAGGTGGAGGAGGGAACCCCCCAAGAGGGTGAACTTCGAGGTCTCTTCCGAGAGGGAAGTTGGGGAGAGGATGAGAGAGGTCCTGTCCGGCAGTTCTCGGCTCATCCTAGTGGAGGTCTCTCCCACGGATGTGGACAGGGTTAGGACCGTCTGTGAGGTGGCCAGGAGGATGGGAAGGGAGCTGGTGCTGGATGAGAGGGTTGGGTTCATGGCAGAGGCGTTGAGCAGCGTTGGGATACAGGACCTCCCCCAACCGGGTGACTACCTGCTATGGAGGAGGAAGAGGAGGAAGGGAAGTGCTGAGGTGAAGCTGGGCAGCAGGGAGCCCAGATCCCTCGTGGAATATGTGGGGAGGGTGGAGGACAGAAGGGGGGCCGATTCCGTTATATGGGGCCACCTAAGGAGGGAACTCCTCAAGGATGAGGGCTCCTACTTCGTGGTGACCAGCAACGCGACGAGGTTCCTGTACGAGATCCCCTTGGGAGTGAAGCCGCGCATAGACTTCGTGATGAGCAGGTCGGAACCCTTCAGCGAGGAGAGCGCCCTCTCATTGGATCGACTCATGAACTGGCTCCTGATATACGATGTCCATCGCTACTACCGGATTCACGTGTCCGGACACCTGTCCCCCATGCAGATAGGGGATGTCCTGAAGCTGGTTAATCCGGTCAAGGTGGCACCCATTCACACGGAGCACCCCGATCTGTTCGATCTGTACGTGCCCCAAGGTATGAAGGATAGGGTGCTGCTTCCGGAGGTGGGGGGACCTATAGATGTTTAGCGGCACAACTTTATCCCCTCTAGCATGCCTATCATGCGGACATTTGGGTGACCGCGATGTACCCTAGGAGCGAGCTGGACTCCAGGATCCGCAGGCTCAAGAGGTGGATGGGAAGGAGGGGAATCGACCTCTCCCTCGTGAACACCCCCAGCAACATGCTGTACCTAGCTGGTACTTCTGAGGCTCAACTGCTGGTCGTTCCGCTGGATGATGACCCGTACCTAGTCTCTAGGTACGCTTTCGGCGATGAGATCGCCCGGGAGAGGTCACCTTACCATGTGGAGGTTCAGAGGCCTTTCTACGGGACTAGCGGTAGGGAAGTGGTGAATCCGAGCGTCTATGACCTGATCGCGGAGCGGCATGGCGATGCCAAGAGGATAGCCGTGGACTTCCTGTCGTCTCAGGATCAGGTGGAGAAGGTGAGGAAGAGATTCAAGAGGGGGAAGAAGAGCGCGGCCATAGTTAGCATGGATGATCAGCTTAGGAGGATGAGGATCGTCAAGAGCGAATACGAGCTAGGACTCATGAAGGAGAGCGCGTCCATCGCCATGAGGGCCTTCGAGTCTCTGGAGATAAGGGTTGGAATGACCGAGAGGGAGATAGCGAACCTCTTGGAATTCAAAATGAGGGAGCTGGGGGCCGATGAACCGAGCTTCCCCACAATAGTGGCGAGCGGAGCCAACTCCTTCAACGCACACCATGTGAATACCGAGAGGAGGATCGGGGAGGGGGAGATCCTACTCATAGACTTCGGGGCCAGATACAAGGGGTACTGCAGCGACATGACCCGAACTTTCTACCTCGGTAGGCCACCGGATAACTTCTCCGACAGGTACGAGGCGGTCCTCAACGCTCAGCTTAGGGCGCTGGACTTCATAAGGGACGGTGTCCCCATGGAGAGGCCTGACATAGAGGCGAGGAAGGTGCTGAAGGAACACGGCCTATTGGAGTACTTCGTCCACTCACTAGGGCACGGGATAGGTATCGACATACACGAGTTCTTCAGATTGCTAGTAGGGAGAGGAGGCAAGCTGCAAGAGGGAATGACCGTTACTGACGAGCCGGGGATCTACATAAAGGGATGGGGCGGTATAAGAATAGAGGATACGGTTATCGTCGGGAAGAACAGAGGAATCCCCCTGACGGAGAAACTCTCCAAGGACCCGGACTACTTCAGGAGGTAGTGTCTTGACCTGGAGCCCGACTGGGGAGGCTGTGCTCGCCGAGGAAGGGGCTTCCAGGCTGAGGAGGGGGCAGCGCAACATCTACGTCAAGTGGCTCTCCTCGGTCAGAGGTCCGGTGGAGAAGGGAGATTTGGTCGTGATCAAGGACGAGAAGGGCGATGCACTGGGCCTGGGCTTCTTCGAGGGTATAGGGGCCATGGCGGTGAGGGTCCTCTCCACCGAACTGGGGGATCCCCTCTCCATATTTCGCCGTAGGTTGGAGGAGTCGTTGAGGCTGAGAGAGAGGCTCAAACTCGATAACTTCTTTAGATGGGTTCACAGCGAGGCTGACGCGCTCCCGGGTCTCATAATAGATGTCTACGATGACATCGTCGTAATCTCATCCACCTCCGTAGGGATGGACAGGCGCATACCGGATATATCGGAGATGATAAGGGGCCTCTTCAGACCCAGCTCCATCGTGCTGAAGAATGACAGCAGGCCTAGGAAGGAAGTTGGTCTGCCCTTGGAGAGGAGGGTCCTCGTGGGCGAGAAGACCAGGGCCGTTATCAGGGAAGGCGGCGCTCTCTTCAACGTTGATGTGGTCAGGGGTCAGAAGACAGGCTTCTTCATAGATCAGAGGCTGAACAGGATAGAGATCGGTCGTCTGGCGGGCCCCGGTGACAGAGTTCTCGACCTCTACAGTTATACTGGAGGTTTCGCGGTGCACGCCGCGCTATCCGGGGCCGAGGTAGTAGCGGTTGACGAGTCCGAATACGCTGTGGGCGAGATGAGGTCCAACATGGGGCTGAACTCCATCGACTTCGTGGCAGTTCAATCGAGGGTCAAGGAGTTCCTAGAGAGGAATTCCGCCGTCTACGATCTGGTGATCGTGGATCCCCCCGCTCTAGCCCCCAGCAGGGACATGGTTCCCCGCGCCAGGAGGACCTACACCGCGGTGAATGCCGCGGCCATGGAGAGGGTGGTGAGCGGCGGTCTCATGTTCACCAGCAGCTGCAGCCAGTTCATAACTAGGGAGGATTTCAAGAGGATTGTTAACAAGGCGGCTGCCCTATCCAATCGTCAGATCACGATCCTAGGTGAGAGGGGGGCCTCACCCGACCACCCGGTGGATCCAGTGCACCCCTGGACGGGGTACCTCAAGGGCCTGTTACTCAAAGTTGAGTGAGGATGTCATAGCTCCAGCCTGGTCTGCTGTCCCTTCTTGGGCCTTTCCCTGTGCCTGTAAACGAGCTCCCCGTTCCTCACGTAGACATATAGGATATCTCCCTTTTCCCATCCCAGCTCCTCCACCAGAGATTTAGGAGCGGTCACTTGATAGCTCAGGTACCTTCTCCCTTCCCTTTCCCACACCTTTACCCTCAGCTTCACATAGGGCATAACATAACTAGTTAGCATACTTTATGGGCATTTCCTTTCCGGGGATGACGTACGCCTTACCGGCTAGCAGGTCCCTCAGGGCATCCTTTACGTATTTCGACTTGGTCAGCGCCACCTTGACGTTGTTGTTCAACAGGAGCTCGCTTAGCTCTGGCTCGATGTCCTCGCTCAGTACGAGGTCCGCCTCCAGCCCCACCAGTATGTCCAGCATGGTCTCTCCCCTGACCTGCCCCACTTCCAAGGAGAAGGCATCGATGACGACACCGAAATCGCTAAGATCAATGACCATCAGCCCCTTGGCCAGGCTGAAACCCCTCGATATGCGATTATACTTCACGTTTCCGTCCGTCTCTTCAATTGGAACAACTAGCCGGGTCATTTCGATCCTGTATCTCTCCTTCACCCAATGATATAAAGCCTCCAGACTGCATGTTGGATCGAGATATTGTCCGGGTAATGCGCGGTGAGTGGAAATGATACCAGCAGTTTTCAGGGATCTATGCCCTGATGGCGATCTGAAAACCCATGAAAGATCTCCCTGCATAGAGGACGAGATCAGAGAGGTTAGTTCCGAGTTCAGGGACTACGTGGGGTTCTTCAGATCGTGCTTAGGCTCTCCTCCATGGGAAATTCAGAGGATGTGGGCTCGTAGAGCCTTGGCCGGTCGCAGCTTCGCTGCAATAGCTCCGACCGGGGTTGGGAAGACGGCTTTCGGCCTCGTCACCAGCTACTACTTCGCTGCAAGGAGGGGAGGGCGCTCCTACCTCATATTCCCCACATCGCTGCTCGTAGATCAGGCCGTGGAGACCTTGGCTGGATACGTGAGGTCCGCCGGAGAACCTCTCAGGATCCTAGCCTACAGGAGCAAGATGGGGACTAAGCAGAAGAGGGAGTTCCTGGAAAATCTTGAGAGCGGGGAATTCGACATCTTGGTGACGACCTCCCAGTATCTGGTTAGGAACCACGATAAGATCAAGGACTCTGTTGGCGAGTTCTCCTTCATATTCGTCGACGACGTGGATTCCTTTCTCAAGAACTCGAAGAACGTCGACAGGGTCCTCACCCTCATGGGCTTCACCGAGGCAGACGTCAGGGCCGCCTTGGCCGGAAAGGAGGTGCAGAAGAACACGAATAGTGTTCTCATCGTCTCGACGGCGACGGGGAAACCGGGTCCCCGCGCGATCCTCTTCAGGAGGCTGCTGGGCTTCGATGTGGGGATCCTCAGACAGGAGCTTCTCAGGAACATAGCCGACCTCTACACGAGGAAGAGGGACCGGTTGAGGGAATTCCTGGAATTCATGGGGGACGGTTTCCTCATCTTCGTGCCGAGGATGGAGCTGGCGGATGAGGCGCGAGCCCTAGCGGAGGATGCTGGCTACAGGGTGGAGGTGCTTCAGGGCTACGATGAGAGGATCGTGGAGGCCTTCAAGGCCGGTGAGCTCGACGGTCTCATCGGGGCGGCCAAGCCCTATGGCGTCCTAGTCAGGGGAGTGGACCTACCCCAGAGGATCAGGTACGTGGTCTTCTACGGGGTCCCCCGCTTCGAGATGACGATGAGGGATGTGGACGAGATGAGCGACCGCGCCATAGTGGCGATGCTCTCCGCCCTAGCCAAGGGTCTCGATCCTCAGACTAAGCGGTTCGCCCTGAAGCTGAGGAGGCGGCCCACGGAAAAAGACCTCATGAGGGCCAGGGAGCTTCTCAGAGAGCTGCTCTCCAGCGAGAGCAAGCTGAAGGAGCTGGCAGGTCGGGGGGATATAACGGTCGTTCCTGAGGAGGGGAAGGTGATAATACCTGACATCAGGACGTACATACAGGGATCCGGCCGCTCCTCCAGGCTATACCCGGGGGGAATGACCAGGGGGGCGAGTCTGGTTTGGGACGTCGATCCTCTACTCTCTTCTTTTATAAAGAGGGCCAGTGCTTACGACATAGAGCTCTCCCCGCTCGAGGAGGTCGATCTGGGTTCCCTGAGGAGTGACATCGATGAGAGCAGGAGGAGGTACTCCTCACTCAAGACAGGTTTCGAAATGGCTGGTCTGCTGAAAACCGCCCTTTTCATAGTGGAGAGCCCCAATAAAGCACGAACGATAGCCAGATTCTTCGGCAAGCCTGGGAGAAGGGTTCTGAATGGCGTGGTGGCTTACGAGGTGACCACGGGTGATTACGTCCTGACGATAATGGCCAGCGGTGGTCACGTGGTGGACCTATCGACGCAGGGAGGGTACCATGGGGTAATCATAGAGGAGGGGGAGCGCAGGACCTATGTGCCGATCTACGCCTCCATCAAGAGGTGTCTCGACTGCGGTTACCAGTTCACCGACGGGGACAGGTGCCCGAGGTGCGGGTCAACCAATCTGAGGGACAGCAGGGAGAACATAACCTCCATGAGGAGGCTGGGGTTCGAGGCATCCCGTGTCATAATAGGAACCGATCCCGATACTGAGGGGGAGAAGATAGCTTGGGACATTTACCAGCTGATCAAGGACGCTGCAGAGGAGGTCTATCGCGCAGAGTTCCACGAGGTCACCAAGAGGGCGATCTTAGAGGCCCTGAAGGAACTTTCCGAGACCAACGAACCGCGAGTGAAGGCCCAGGTAGTTAGGAGGATAGAGGACAGGTGGATAGGGTTCGAGCTCAGCTATGAGGTTCAGAGAAAGTTCAACAGGAAGAACCTGTCGGCGGGAAGGGCTCAGACCCCCACGCTCGGGTGGATAATTGACCGGTACGAGGAGCACAAGAAGAAGAAGGACCTCACCGTCATAAGCGGGGAGGACATCTTCCTGAGAGTCGACGGCAAGATAGGATCTCCCGGAATTGTAGAGGCGAGGATCTCATCGATAGAGGTGGAGGAGAGCACGGTGAAGCCCCCTCCCCCATTCACCACTGACGAGATGATAAGGGAGGCCAGCAGGGTGCTGAAGCTCGGCGCCAGGAGGGTGATGGAGATAGCCCAGTCCCTGTTCGAGGCGGGTCTGATCACGTACCACAGGACGGACAGCGTCAGAGCTG
>WAOH01000197.1 GCA_015521385.1 Thermoproteota archaeon | reverse complement strand
CTGTTAGGCGGTCCAGATGAGTTGGTGAGGAGGCTCATCTCTCACCTAGATTTCCTCAATGAGAGGATAAGTGAACTACGTTCCGATGCCCTATCGCTTCTGTCCAAGAGAGGGTGAGGATTCGTGAAATGGGGTTCTCGGCATCTCTTCAGTGGTAGTTTCGTCCTTAGATCTCCATAATTGCAGAGAATTGAGGCATTTAAGCGTTCTATCCGTAAATATAACTCCGTTATGAGAAATCGAAGGATGTAGCGTGGATCCCGAAGATGCGGCGGCTCAGGTGGAGTTGAGTAGAAATCTTTATATTTACACGAGGTTCGGAGCCCAAACCTCTGTAGGGTGGGATTGTTGATCCAACTAGCAGGTCTCCTGTGAGTGATCGCGTCGTCGACGCGATTGCGTCTCTTTTACCGGAATTAGGTGTGAGCACCCTCATGGGTGTGATTGGCGGCTCCATAATGCCTCTCTACGATGCCCTCTACCCGTATAGAGAAGAGATTGAGGTCGTCATGTTCAAGCACGAGCAGGGAGCGGCCCACGCAGCTGATGCATACGGGAGGATTGCTAGAAAGCCCGGGGTCATGGTGGCCACATCCGGCCCGGGGGCCACTAACCTGGTGACCGGGATAGCGAACGCCTACATGGACTCCTCCCCCGTGATGGCCCTCACTGGACAGGTGGCCACGGAAGTGTTCGGCAGGGACGCGTTCCAAGAGACGGACATGTTCGGGGTCGTGGCCCCCATAACCAAGTTCGTGTACCAAGTCAAGAAGCCGGAGGAGGCCCTACCCGCCGTCGCGACCGCATACAAGGTTGCCAGCATGGGGAGGCCCGGTCCGACCCTCGTGGACCTCCCGAGGGACATTCAGGTGGCCAAGAAGACCGAGTGGAAGGGGGAGCTGATGCCCGTGGACTTCAGCAAGTACGCCACAGCCGAGCCGAACCTGGAAGATGTGAGGAAGGCAGCAGAGCTCCTTGAGAAGGCTGAGAGACCCGCTATACTCGTTGGTGGCGGTGTGTACTGGGCCAACGCCTGGGAGGAGGTGCTGAGGCTGGCAGAGTACATGCTCGCCCCCGTGATCACCACCCTCCCGGGGAAGAACTCGGTACCGTTCGATCATCCCTTGGTGATGGGTCCGGCCGGAATGCACGGCAGGGCGGAGGCTGACGCGGCCCTGGCCAACGCCGATGTCGTGTTAGCGGTGGGAACCAGGTTCTCCGACAGGACCGTGGGCAGATTCGATGAGATGAGGGAGAAGGTGATCATACACGTGGATCTGGACGCCAGCGAGCTGGGGAAGAACCTGCCAACGGCTGTGGCCATAAGGGGAGATGCCAAGGTGGCCCTCAGGATGCTCCTCGACGTCGTGAAGTCCGTCGATTCGGAGGAGAGGAGGGAGTACCTCTCGTGGCTCCAGCACATAAGGAAGGAGTTCGAGAGAGCGATGAAGGAGTGGGAAAGGGATTTCAGGGGACTGGTACCTTGGAAGGTCCTGAAGACCGTCAGGAGATCGGTCCCCAGCGATACCATAGCGGTCACGGGAGTTGGGGGACACCAGATGTGGGCCGAGATACACTGGGACATCCTCGTTCCCGGCACCTTCATAACGTCAGCAGGATTGGGGACGATGGGCTTCGGCATTCCCGCAGCTCTGGGGGCGAAGCTCGCCGCCAGGGACAGGCAGGTCGTGTGCATAGACGGTGACGGCTCGTTCCAGATGACACTGAACAACCTCTCGCTGGTCAGGGACTACGATCTCCCGTTCATCGAGGTGATCTTCGACAACAGGGCTCTCATGCTGGTGAAGCAGTGGCAGATGTACCTCTACGAGAGGAGGATCATAGCCACGGAGTTCAAGGAGAACCCGGACTTCGCGAAGGTGGCTGACGCCTACAACATCGAATATAGGAGGCCGGAAAGCTACGAGGACCTCGAGAGATACGTGGAATGGGCTGTCAGGAACGGGGAGCCCCTCATACTGGATGTTCTTTTGGATAATGAGAAGGATGTGGTCCTCCCGTGGGTCCAGCCTGGGAAGTGGCTCACCCAGGCGATACTGCCCCCGGGGATGGATGTGAGCCTCGAGTGGAGGTGAGCTGTATGTGGGTCGAGACCAGGTTGTGTGTGAAGGTATTCGGTGGTCTGGATCAGTTGACTCGCGTCCTGAACATAGCTAGAAGGGGGAAGGTGGTCTACAGGGGCATGGAGGCCAGGTTCGAGGACGGACACGCCGTGGCCTGCATGGAGCTGGAGGGCAAGGCCGAGGAGGTGGAGTGGGTCATGAAGAAGATGTCCGCCCTGCCTGAAGTGCTGTCCGTGGAGCCGAGGCCGAGGAGGGTGGAGTTCGAGGACCCCCTCACCGAAGTGGTGCTGCCGTGAGGTGGTGAGGATGGCCAAGATGTACACGGACGAGGACGTCAGCCTAGACCCCCTAGTGGGGAAGAAGGTGGCGGTCGTTGGCTACGGAATACAGGGCAGAGCCCAGGCCCTGAACCTCAGGGACAGTGGAGTGGACGTGATTGTAGGGGTAAGGAAGGGTAAGTCGTGGGAGAGGGCTGAGGAGGAGGGCTTCGAGGTGTACGAGGTGGGAGAGGCCGTCTCCAGGGCGGACGTCGTACTTTACCTCCTGCCGGACATGGTGCAGCCAGAAGTGTGGGTGAGCGAGGTGGAGCCCAATCTGAGGGACGGGGCCGTGGTCGACTTCGCGCACGGCTTCACCGTGCACTACGGACTGATAAGACCCAAGGACAGCGTTGACGTGGTCATGGTGGCCCCGAAGGCCCCAGGTGCTGCTGTGAGGGAGGAGTTCCTCAGGGGAGGAGGGGTGCCCGCGCTGGTGGCGGTCCAGCAGGACAGCTCAGGGCGGGCGCTGGAGTACGCCCTGGCCATAGCCAAGGGAATTGGTGCCACTAGGGCCGGGGTCATAGAGACGACCTTCGCGGAGGAGACTGAGACCGACCTGATAGGGGAGCAGAACGTGCTGGTCGGCGGGTTGATGGAGCTGATACTGAAGGGCTGGGAGACTCTCGTTGACATGGGCTACCAGCCCGAGGTAGCTTACTTCGAGGCGCTGAACGAGGCCAAGCTGATAATGGACCTGATATGGAGGTACGGCATGAAGGGGATGCTCGAGAGGGTCTCGGTCACCGCCAGGTACGGCGGGCTGACCGTGGGTCCGAAGGTGCTGGACGATGGGGTCAAGGACAGGATGAGGAGGTACGCTGAGAGAGTTGTTAGCGGCGAGTTCGCGAGGGAATGGGTGAAGGTATACAGGAACGGGGGAGAGAGGCTCAGCGAGCTGATGAGGAGGGTGGAGGAGCATCCGATAGAGGAGGTGGGCCGCCGCGTCAGGAAGCTAATATTCGGGAGCGATGAGGGATAGGGAGAAAGAGGTTGAATGGGGGCGTCAGGCCAGGATCTCCTGGGCCCCCATCCATTTTTCGGCCATGCTGTAGCGGGCCCCTCCCGAGTACCTAGAGACGGTGAAGGTGGCCCATCTCGGCGCAAGCGCCGCGATGTCCTCGGAAGGGACTTCTATAACGGATTTGAGGTGAGCCACACCTGCTAGATCCTTCAAGAAGTTTTGGGCTTCCTCCTCGGACGGGAAGGTCACTATGTAGGTGTGCTCCGTGCCGTCCCCATCTATGACCTCCACCTTGACGGCGCAGCCCCCCACCGATAGTCCCGCACCGCTCCACTGGGAGGCACCATGCGGAGAGAGGAGGACCTCACCTCCGTTGCGGGAGGCTACATCCGGAATAGAATCGGGGTCAGGAGAGTAGGCAACTACGAGGAAGTTACTCTCCGCAAAGACGCATCACCTCGCGCTAACCGTACAGGTCATTAAAAAGGATTGCTATACGTGGAAATAGTGTAATCACTCGGATGCCTTCCCACTCAACTCCTCCACATCTATCCTAATCACGATCACGCTACCTATCTCCTCCTCGGAGAACTCGTACCTGTAGCCGGGCGACACGCGCTCGAGTATGCACTCCAGAGCCCTCCTCTTCTCCTCCAGGTCCTCAACTATGTGGGCCCTGCCCCTGCCCACCACGCTCCTGTACCTCAGTGTCCAGGAGCAGGGCTTCCCCTTCCTGACCACCTCCACACCGGTCTCCACCTCGAAGCACACCCTGTTGTTGACTTTTAGCACCTCCAGCTTCTTCCCCTCCTTGGCGGAGTGGAGGTAGATCCTGCCTCCCTCGTAGCAGTAGATCATCGGGACGCAGTAAGGCCTGTCCCCCTCGCACATCGCGATCCTGCATATGAAGGCCCCCTTCAGGATCCTCTCTATCTCCTCGAGATCCCCTATCTCCTTGTCTCCTCTCCTCACAGATGTCAGGGTGATTCTTCTGGGCTCATTTCCCCCATCCATTCCTCCCAAGGGATCACCTCGAAACAGGGTGGGCCCTCAGTCCGCCCGTCAGACCTCATCCTAGGGTTGGTTTAAGGAATTATCATCATCGGCCCATCTGACTCGCAGCGGAGGACATTTAACGTTTTCTAGCAGCTCCGTCGATTGTAATGATTGCGAATGACAGGTAAACCTTTAATAGGGCTCTCTTCACCTTCTCCAACGATGAGAAACCTCCTAGCTCTTATGGTCATAGTTATCCTCCTAGCCCAGCTCACCGCCCTAGCTCGGGCCTCGTCCCTCACAGGACCGGTCGCCATAGTGTCGAACTCGATAGACATGCCCACCGCCGAGAGGATGAAGTCCGTGCTGGAGGCCATGGGGTTCGAGGTGAGGATCTTCTCGCCACAGGAGTACGGCGAGGCCCTCGAATACGGCCAGTTCGTCATAGTGCTGGGCGGGCACAAGGCCCCCGAGGGGATAGGCCAGATATCCTCCTCCCTCCTGTCCCCGGAGGAGAAGACCAAGCTGGAGAGGAGGAACTACGCCTACTACTTCATCAAGAGGGGACCCGGAAGGAAGCCCGTGGTCGTCGTCGCAGGAAACGACAGGTACGGCACTTACAGAGCAGCCAACACGTTCTTGCTGAAGGGATTGAGCCAGGTTGACGCCCTGCTGTCCTCCCCAGGCCCCGTAGTCGTCATAATGGGGACCCCGGCGGGTGGCTGAGCATGACCTCCCGCTCCCGGGAGACGGGAGTGGAGAGGCTGGCCCTGCTGATGGGACGCCTGCTGAGGGGAGGGGAGGTCTCCCCTAGGGACTTCTCCCCGGAGATAGGTGAGGGGGTGCTGTGGATCCCCGGTAGTGGCGTCTCCCTGACTGAGGCTCTGATCCTGACCGGGCCTCCCCTAGTCCCCCTCGAAGGCGATGTAAAGAGGATAGAGAAGCTGGGAAGGGAGGGTC
>WAOH01000196.1 GCA_015521385.1 Thermoproteota archaeon | reverse complement strand
CTCGGAGATGTGTATAAGAGACAGATCCCCCTGTGGACGTTGGCGTTTAGGTTCTCGTAAAATTCGCTCATTGCCCTTATCACCTGAACCGGCCTCTGGGTGGTGGCGGCGTTATCGAAGTAGATGAGCGGGTGACCGTTCACCTCTATCCGGAGTATGGGAAAGTCCTCCCTCACATCCAAGTCCATGGGCCACACCTACAACAATAGTTTTGGAAGGGAGAGGCTGAAAACCTTTCGGTCAGAGGAGCACGGAACCCATCACCAGAGCAAGCTCCCCCCTCAGGAGGATGCCCTCCTCTCCCCGGGCTCTGATGGCGCCGAACGCGGCCCCGAAGACCACGCCGCCGACCCACAGGTAGAGGGAGAGCTTGGAGACCGAGACCCCGAGCAACAAAGCACTGACGCTGAGGAGGAGATGATAGAACAGTTTCCACGTCAGGAGGAAGAGGATGCTGGGCACTGCGGCCACGAGAACCGCCATGAAGACCATGTGCCTCAGGATCGTCCTTCCCCTGAATTTCCTGAGATCGTGGATCCCGAAGATCATCTTCGCACCCAAGTCGGCCCCTCCCTTGAAGGCCAGGAACACGAACAGGGTGAATATGGAGGGCGGCCTGCTCACAAGCAGGCTCAAGGCGCCCACCGCAAGCCAGACAGCGGTGAACAGCCAGTCGAGCGAGTTCCTCCCGGCTATCGGGGCGTTGAGGGCTCTTGCCACGCCCCTGCTCACGATGGACTGGAACCAGTAGAGGACCGTGGGGATGAAGTCGACGACCCCCATCACGACGGTCAACAGGAAGAATATCAGGTTACCCAGCTGCATCAGCACGTGGTGATCGTGAAGGCTAAATCCCTTCTGCCACCCCGTCCCTCCCAGGCCTCATCGGACCTGCTGCCATCACTTCCTCAGGAGCAGCGTCACCAAACCCTCCTGGGAGGAGAGGACATCCATCTTGGCGCTGTACGCCTTGGCGAGGGCAGCGACGGACTCTATGCTGAATCTATCGGTCTCGATGACCACAAGGATCCCCTCTCCCTCCCTTAGCTTCGTCAGGAGGCTCGCGAGCTTCACGAGTGGGACGTAGTTGCACTTGTACTTCCGTTTGGTCATCGCTACCTTTCCGATCACCTTGACGTCCTTGGGGATGAGGCTCTTCAGGGCGCCAGCTCCTCCTCCGTTGTCATCCGCCATATTGCCTCCACCACATCCCTGGCCGTTATTATCCCCTTTATCTCCCCTCCCACGGTGAGGGGAAGCCTCTTTATCTTGGCGTCGGCCATCAGCCTCGCCGCATCCGCCAGCGTGGAGTCCGCGTCGAGGGTCACGAGGTCCAAGGTAGCGTACCTGCCCACCGGGTCGCACGGATCCCCTCCACCGACCAGGAACCTCTTAACCGCGTCCCTCTCGGTGAAGATCCCCTTTATCTTCCTCTCCTCTTCCACCAGGAGGCTTCCGACCCTCTCCACCTTCATTATCCTCACGGCCTCCCTGACGCTCGCTTGGGAGTGGATCTTCAGCACCTCCCACGTGGCGTAGGGCTTCAGTGGAGGGCTAGTTGCAGCTGTCCTCGCGTAGGCCCTCACGATGTCGGCGGCGGTGACGACTCCAACCAGATCATCTCCCTCGAGCACCACCAGCCTCGCCTTCACCTTCATCATGGCCTTGGCCGCATCGGCCAGTGTCTCGTCAGGCCTGACGACACCGTACCTCCTGCTCATCACATCCTCCACCTTCACCTGATGGGGGGACAGCTTAGCTGCGATGATGCCAGCGAGAATGTCCCTCTCGGTCAGGAAACCGATTATCTCCCCTTCCTTTCGCACGACGGGACTCCAGACATCCCTCTCCCTCATCCGTTCTAGTGCCTCCGCCACCGTCAGATCGGGACCCACCACCAGCGGGTCAGCGCTCATGAACTCCCTTACCCTCATTTTCCACCAACCATAATGGGTGGTTGATCGTAATTAATCATTATGAAGATCGTAAAATCGTTCATCAGTAGGATGGGAAGGTGGAGGGGATCGGTATCAGCCCACCATCCCCGTGCAGCTGGTGGGGATGGCCGGCCTTATAATCACCTTGTCGCCGTCCGCCTCTATCCTGACCACGATCCCTTCCCTCCACCCGAGGGCCTCGATCAGATCCTTCGGCAGTCTCACGAGACCCCTGACGAGCCTAGTCTTCAGGCTCTCACCCCCCCCTATTTTAAAGGATTTTAATTGTATGGAACGAGGTACGAAATGCTGAGGAGCCGAGACTCCGTGTAAACGGCGTTTTCTACCAATATAACCTTTTCCCTCGCATCTAATCTGTCAGCATCGCGATGCGAGGTCCCGGTCGGCAGGTCGGAAGAGGCTACGCTGGAAAAAGAGGTAGGGGAAGATCCAGATAGTTCCCCAGTTACAGACCCCTTATCTCCTTGGATGCCCTGCCGAGAGCTTTCAGCAGCTCCACTGCAATGCCCAGTCCCCTCTGGAAGTCCTCGTCCCTCAGAGCTCCGAGGAGACCTGAGAGCCCTACCTTGGGTGGATCGAGAAGTGCCTTATCCAGCTCGGGATCCTGCATGGCCCTCTCCACTATGGAGGGCAGATCGCTGCTTATCAGCCCATTCATCAGCCTCATGAGGGCGGAGATCTGCTTGCTCAACTCCTCGATGACTTGGTCGTTCATCATGTCCATCAGGAGCCTGTACATGGTGAGCATATCTGAGAGGGTATTCAGATCCTCCTCGGACAGACTCAAGACCTTCTCACTCATTCAATCACCTCCCCACACTCACAATAGCGCCTTGGCCGTCGTATCCCAGAACAGGTAATAATACATCCTGTAGAGCTTCCATCCGGATCTGGCAGGTCTGAACGGGTTCAGGGGTACTCCATACTTCCAGACGGCCAGCATCCCCTTCCCCCTGCTGTTGGGGCTGGGCGCCTCCTCCACATACGGGCAGCCCATGTGCCCCCTGTAGTACACCTTCTCTCCGTTGCCCTCGAGGTCCCTGGCTATGTTCTCACCTACAACCAGTCCCTGGAAGTGCGATGTCACCCCGGTCTTCAGGAGGGTCTTGGAGCCAGCATCCCCCGCCACGTAAACTTCATCGTAGCTGCCGGCCGGTCCCCTGTACTGGAGCGTGTACTTATCGTTCGGGACCCATCCCTCCTCGTCGGCGATGCTCAGGCCCTTAAGCGATCCAATGTGGGGTGGAACGGTTATCAGGAGGTCGTAAGGGTACTCGCCCCCCTCTCCTATCACTACCCTCCTCTTCTCGTCCACCTCGCTCAACTTGAACTCTCTTACGTCCTCTATGCCCCTCTCCTTCAGGTTCCTGGTTATGTTCTCGTTGTAGGCGGGGGGCCCCACGTTCGGAGCGGGCCACAGATAGGTTATGTGGAACTTGTCCCGCTCCTTGAAGGACCTTATGAAGTCGTCCAGTATGACGGTGAACTTGCTCGGGGCTCCGGGACAGGTTATCGGCATCTTCGGGGTTAGGATGACTATCCGTCCCTCCTTCATCTCTCTTATCTTCTTTCCAAGCATTTCGGCGTCCTTCAGACCGGTGTAGAAGCTGCTGAAGTGGTCCTTCAGGCCCGGAACCTGCTCCGGAGCGAAGCTGGCGCCGGTAGCTATCAGCAGGTAGTCGTAGTCGAAGGACCTTCCCCCGGCCGTCTTCACCTTTCGCTCGCCCAGGTCTATGTCGGTAACCTGAAAGTCCCTCCCCAGGAAGGTCTTGACCCTGGGGCTTATGTAGGACCTGACGGGTCTGACCAAGTCGTCCTCGGCGTAGTAACCGAAGGGTATGAAGGTGAACCCTGCCCTGTTCACCCCGATCTCGCTCTTGTCGAGTATGGTAACCTCGATTTCACCACGGGCTATTTCCCTCCTGAACTCGCGGGAGAGCTTGTTGGCTACCATGGATCCTACTGGGCCCGCACCCAAAATCAGTACTCGTCTCATAGCTATCCCCTCAGGGTTCACAAAAATGAACTTTAAAATGATTCTGATATAACAT
>WAOH01000195.1 GCA_015521385.1 Thermoproteota archaeon | reverse complement strand
GAGCAGCTCTCATACTCGTCGATGGATCCCAACCGTCAGATAGAATCTCGCCAGCCAGTTAGTTCGCCGGACGCCAAAAACGGATTGCCTTCATCGGAGGGACTATATGACCGCTATCGACATGGCCTCTTCCTTCCCCACCTTCAACGGCCTACCCATCACACTCACCTGAATACGCTCCCCCTCCTTACCCTGGACCACGACCGAGTTACCGACGATGAGCCCCTTCTCGGCCAGCCTCAGCCTGGTATCGGGGTCCGCGTGTATCATCACTATCTTGCCCGCCTCACCGGGCTCCAGCTCCCACAACTTCCTGAGGGGAACTATCACAGCCTCCTCCGAACGCATCACCGGCCTCTTCCCCCACTTCAAGTAGAAGTGAAAACCCTCCAACCATCTGGGGAGACCATGAGGACAGCTCTCCATGAACTCTATGAATTTGACCAGCCTCCTGTAGGTCTCCTCGCTCAGGTGGTGCTCCATTCCACACGAATCCCTCTCAGCGACCTCCTCGTCGACTCCCAGGTACTTGGTCAGGAATTTGAGCAGAAGATCGTGCCTCTTCTGGAGCTCCTCGGCTATTCGCCTACCCTCCTGGGTCAGCTCTATCTCGCCATGTCTCTCGTATTTGACCAGGCCTTGGTTCGCCAAGGACCTCACCATCTGTAGGGCGGTCGGCATCCGGACACCTAGGGCCTCGGATAGGGTGACGAGCCTGACCTTACCTCCCTTCGCTGCGAGCTTGTAGATGAAGCGCAGGTAATCCTGAGCCCTCGGGGTGAGTTCAGTCATCTTGCCTACCTGAAGGGGACCTATAACAAATTTTCGCGTGGGAGATAGCTCCATCCTGAATCAAGAAGGCAATGTCTCCCCCCTTTCACGGCCCTGTTGGGGCCTTTTTCGACTGGAGATGCCTCCCCACGGATGCAAGGGGCGGAGCCTAGCGTTCCGGTGAACTCAGGCCGTCGTCATCCACCCCAAGTTTAAGGGCTTCCCCCTCAAGCTGGAGTGTGCCTTCACTGGACATCGTGATCTCGCTAGCTGAAGGAGAGGTGATCCCCCTCAGGTTTAGCTACGAGAGGCTCGTCCTGGCAGGCTGGTCCGGGAGGGACAGGGTAGAGGTAATGGCCCATATCGAGGAGCTGAGGAGGATAGGCGTGCCCCCGCCCAGCGAGGTCCCCAAGTTCTTCAGCGTCGGCCCGAACCTCCTCACGACCTCGCGGCGCATCGGCGTCTTGGAGGGCAGGAACAGCGGTGAGGTGGAGTACGTCATACTCGTGGAGGACGGTAGACCAAGATACGTGACCGTGGGCAGTGATCACACCGACAGAGAGGTGGAGAGGATGGACGTGCACCTGTCGAAGCAGCTCTATCCCAAGATAATCCCTCCCGTGGTGTGGGTCTACGAGGAGGTGGAGGATCACTGGGACGAGCTCGTCCTCGAGCTCAGGGTGGATGGGGAGGTCGCCCAGAGGTCAGAGGTGGGGAAGCTGCTGGGACCGGAGGATCTCATCGAGAGGGCGGGATTGGACGGGAACGCGATCCTCTTCTCCGGATCCATTCCTTGGATCGGAGGCAGGATGAGGTTCGGAAGGGAGTACAGGATGGAGATCAGCGATCCGGTGCTGGGGAGGAGGATAGCTTACAGCTACTCGATCTTCGGCGTTTGAAGGTGGACCGATAGCCAACACCATCAAATTTACCCTCCCGGGGCGTGTTTCCCTGGACCGGCCCACGAGGACGCCTAGCATCGGGAGGCGTACCATCTCAATAAAAATTATATTTTGTACCCCCTTGTTGGAATTGGGGATACCTCCTACCCCACGGGGCCAGTTGGGTGTATCCGGGCCCACCCCTCCGTGTAAGGAGCGGGAACGTGCCGGATTCACACAATATTTAAAAGTTTCCATCGGTGAAAAGTATTAGGGGAAGGGAGGTGAAAGATTTTGAGGAGAAGAGGGGCCTCGAAGCCCGTTACAATTCTCGCCGCCCTCATCGTCGGTATCCTGATAGGGGCGGTTCTCGGATATGCTCTCTCTCCTAAGGCCCCAGTTGCCACCACGGTGACTGCTCCTTCCGGTGATCTCGAGAAGCTAAGGGCGGAAAATAAGCAGTTAAAGGCCAAGGTCGAGGAGCTGACCAAGAAGCTTGCCTCGGCCGGTGAGGGCGAGATCACGATAAAGGTATGGACCATAGGTCCCGATCCGCCCAGCGAGTACAGGCTGAAGAACTTCCAGATAGCCGCTGACATGCTGAACAAGTGGCTCGCAGCTCTGGGATCCAAGGTCAGGGTGAAGATAGACGGGCAGTTCTTCGTGAGGCCCGTGGAGTGGGGCGAGTACAAGAACAAGTTCTACCTGGCCTACAAGTCGGGGAAGGCGCCTGACATATACCTGACCGGACACGAGGACGTCGGTTTCCTGGCCGCGAACGGCTACATAATCCCCCTGGACGACTACATCAAGGAGTACTGGGATGTGGTCTACTACGACGTGATCCCCACCCTCTGGGAGGCGGTGAAGTACCAGGGCAAGATATGGGCAGTTCCGCAGGACACCGAGGCCAGGCCCATGTACTTCAGGAAGGACATACTGAAGAAGCTCGGATGGAGCGATGAGGAGATAGCTCAGCTCCCGGAGAAGGTCAAGAGGGGAGAGTTCACCCTCCAAGATCTCCTGGAGGTGGCCAAGGAGGCGGTGGACAAGGGGTTAGTGGAGAGGGGCATACTCCACAGGGTCAAGGAGGGATACGACTACTTCCAATTCTACCTGGCGTACGGGGGCAGGCTCTGGGACGCCCAGAGCGGCAAGATGGTCTTCACCAAGAGCGCCTGGAGAAAGACCCTGCAGTGGTTCCACGACGCCGTCTGGAAGTACAAGGTGATAAGCCCGACCCAGTTCTCTGGTGACTGGGACAAGGACTTCCACGGGCCGTTCACCCAGGGCAAGGCCCTGTTCCTGTCCGGAGGTACCTGGCACAAGGGAGAGTGGGTGAGCAAGGGACTGCTGACCAACGAGGAGTTCAACGAGAACGTGGGATACATGCTCCATCCCGCTGGCGAGCCCGGTAAGAAGCCTGTGACCCTGAGCCACCCGCTGATCTACACCATAACCAAGCAGGCGCAGGAGAGGGGCGTGGCTGACGTCGCTTTCCTCCTGATAACCCTGGTGACCGATCCTCACCTGAACGCCAACCACGCGGTCAAGAGCAGCCATCTGGCCATCCTTTACAGTGAGATAAGTGACAGCAGGTACAAGAAGGAGCCATTCCTCGCTGATGTCGCCTACATGCTCGACTACACCACGTTCATACCCAATCACCCCAAGTGGGGAGACTACAGCAGGATAGTGTTCAACGTCCTCAGGGGAGTTGAGAGCGGCGATCTGACCCCCGATCAGGCCTTCAACGAGCTTCTGAACGGGATAAAGGGGCTCGGCTCCGACGCCGTCATAATAGAGGACTGATTTCCCTCCTCTCCTTTTTTCGGGAGGTGTCCGTCTGGGGTTTCTCGGTCGGAGGATTAGGAGGAAGTATCTGGCGGTGTTCCTAGCCCCGAGCTTCGCCCTCATCGCCGTTTTCTACCTGCTCCCGGTCCTGCTCACGCTCCTCATCAGCTTCACCGACATGGACTACAGCTTCCAGTGGAACTGGGTCGGTCTGAAGAACTATGTGCAGATGGTGAGCGACCCGATAGCCGCGAAGGTGTTCAACAACACCCTCCTGTACGTCTTCTCCACCCTGACCCTCTTCAACGTCGGAGCGGCCCTTGTGATCTCCCTCATCACCGTCCACATACCGGAGAGGGTGGGTCAGGGGTACAGGGCCCTCTGGCTCCTTCCCAGGATAACTCCCTCGACGGTGTACGCCCTCTTATGGCTCTGGGCCGTGAGACAGGACCCGACGGCCCTGTTCAACTGGATCCTTGGGTTCTTCGGCATGCAGCCGGTCAACTGGCTCCACAAGCATCCCTGGCCCATCGTCATCCTGGTCAACGGGTTCGTTGGAGCTTCCTTCGGTATGATAATATTCACCGCGGCCCTGAAGAGTATTCCGGCCGATTACATAAGGGCAGCCAGGGTTGACGGGGCCTCCACCCTCCAGATTATCAGGTACGTGGAGCTCCCCCTCATAAAGTGGCCGCTCATGTTCGTGACCGCCTACCAGACCCTCTCCCTCCTGACGTCCTACGAGTACATCCTGCTGGTGACCAACGGGGGTCCCGGCTACTACACCACCGAGGTCTGGGCCCTGTACAGCTACCACCTTGCCTTCGCCCAGTACGGAGGAGTGGTGAAGTTCGGCTACGGCGCGGCCCTCGCCACCGTGCTCGTGATCCTGGGGCTGGTGCTCTCGATCCTCTACTGGAGGGTGTTCAGGCTGAAGGAGCTGATGATCGAACCTAAGATCGAGGTGTGACCATGAAGAGGCACCTTCCGTGGATAGTGTTCATGGCCCTGTTGACCCTCCCCATAATCCTCCTCTACGCCCTGCTGTTCGCCCAGAGCATAGCGGAGGAGGTAGTGGGGATCGTGCCGGTGAACCTGACCCTCTCCAACTGGGAGTTCCTCAAGGACGGGAACATAAAGGTCCCCGGAACCACGACCCAGTACTATCCCAACGTATACACTGTGACCTTCAACACGCTCGCCCTTGCGCTGACCGTGGCCTTCCTCGAGTTGGTATTCAGCTCCCTAGCCGGCTATGCGATCTCCAGGTACAAGTTCAGGGGGAGAAGCGCCTTCCTCGCCCTGGCCCTGGTACTCCACTCGTTCCCCGGGATAACCCTGCTCATAGCCCTCTTCTACATACTGAACATCATGGGCCTGTACGACACCCTCCTAGGGGTGATAATAATCAAGGTCGCGCTGGACATGCCCCTGGACATCTGGATAATGAAGGGGTTCTTCGACGGAGTCAGCTGGGACATGGAGATGTCCGCTCTCGTGGACGGCTGCAGCAGGCTTCAGGCCTGGTGGAAGGTGGTCATGCCTAATGTAAGGAACGGGCTCATGACGGTCCTCATATTCGGTTTCCTCTCGGGGTGGAGCGAGTTCATATACGTGCTGACCTTCATATCCAGCCAGGACTACTGGACGTTCTCCATGCTGGTTTACGCCCTAACCACCGGCGAGTACTCCTACATCAATCCCGGGGTGACGTCAGCTGTGGCCATCCTCTACATGGTGCCCGTCATAGCGTTCTTCCTATTCGCGCAGCAGTACCTGCTCAGAATACAGATAGCAGGGAAGGGAGTGACCTGAAGGACCTGCCGGGGGCAGATTCCCCACATTTTTCCTCGTTCCCTCGATCTCTTGGCCTTCTGGACCGCTCATTAGGAGGGCTTGATT
>WAOH01000194.1 GCA_015521385.1 Thermoproteota archaeon | reverse complement strand
GATCCTCAGGACGGGCTTCCTTATCTCGTGGCCGTGGGGATGGCTCTTTATGTAGACGGGAAGCTCCTTCATCACCCTCTCTATCAGGGGCGCTGCGGCCGACTCGGGCACCCCCTTCACCACCAAGTCCTTGCTCACGTAGTGGAGGGGCGGCGCCCTCTCCCTTATCAGGGGCTCCACCCTCTCGAAGATGTCCTTCATCTCCTTGGGAACGCCCGGCAACACCACTATCAGCGCGTCCCCCTCCCTGACCAAGATGCCAGGTGCCGTCCCCACCTCGTTCCTTATCGGCTCCGCCCCCTCAGGCATCATGGCCATCTTGACCCTGTGCTCGGTCATGGGAAGGTTCCTCTCCCTGTACTTCTCCTCCACCATTCGAAGGGCCTCCTCGTTCACCATGTGCCTCCTCCCAAGCGCCTCGCTGAGGCACTCCGATGTCTTGTCATCGAACGTGGGCCCCAGGCCTCCCGTCGAGATGATCAGATCCGCCCCCCTTTTCAGGGCTGTTCTGAACGCCCAGACGATGTCGTCGCAGTCATCTCTGACGGTTATCGCGGCCCTCACCAGGTAACCGTCTATTGTGAGCTTCCTCGCGAGCCAGCTCAGGTTCGTGTTCACTATCCTGCCGTTCAGCAGCTCATTCCCAACAGAGATTATCCAAGCTTCCGGCAGCCTCACTCACCAGCACCTCCTCAAGTCTGCGGATCCTCCCCTTCGACCTGATCAGTAGTGAGTTGGCCCTCTCAACTATTAAGGGGATCGCATCCTCCCTGAGAACATCGACGCCGGACAGCCTCAAAGGGGCCTCCATCCTCTCCGTCCCTATAGCCTCTAAGGTGATCCCGTCCTCAGACGCCGAGATTATTCCGGCCCTCTTGAAGCCGGCCGACCTCAGCAGGTCCAGCAGGTGGAAGGCCGCCTCGACGCCGCACGTGGCCACATGGATTATCGGGGGGAGGACGGCCAGCCATATGGAGTCAGCCCCGTCCTCGAGCGTTCGAGTCAGGTCGCCCACGGTTATGGGGGAATGCCACTTCCCCAAGGTCCTGATGCCGAACTTATCTCCTGGCTCGCTCGCCGCATATATCTGAATCCTGCCGGAGCAGCTGCTGGTGGTGAAGGCATAACTCAGCGAATTTATGACGTTCAGCAGGGAGATGATGTCCTCGTCCACCCTCCCCGCCTCCACGTGCGACCTGAGCTCCGCTAAAGTGCTCTCCCTGCGTCTTATCCAGAGTCTCCTGTCCACGAGCGATACCATCTCCCTAGGATCCCTCGCCTTCTACATTAAGGTCACTGCGGTGACTGGCAAGGTTATATTGTCTAGATCCCCTTACCCCCGATTGGCGATGAGGGGAAGGCTCTTAGGTTCCCTCCTGATCACGTTGTCTGTCGCTGTGGCCGCAATCTACCTGTACCTCCTGTTCCTGGCACCTGAACCGATCCCCACCCTCACCTTGAAGCTGACCGCTCTCGCATTGGTATTCGTCCTGCTAGCCGTTTTGGGATGGATCGGATACGTGCTGCTCACTACCGGATCTCCGGAGGACGTGGAAAAGCTCGTGAGGGAGCTCGAGGAGAGGGGAGAACTCTCGGAGGCGGAGGGTGATTGAGTGGATTACGTGGCGAGGTGCCCCTCGTGCGGCAGGGAGTACGACGACCCGCTCAGGTTCAGGTGCGACTGCGGCTCCCCGCTGGATCTGTCCCTGCGGCTGGAGGAATTCAGGAGGGAGGACGTCGTGGACACCCCCTCCATGTGGAGGTACGTGAAGTTCTTCCCCTACATAGATGAGCGGAACATAGTCACTCTGGGGGAGGGATGGACGCCCCTCCTCAGGCTCGATGGCAACCTCTACGTAAAGATGGACTTCCTCAATCCCACCGGATCCTTCAAGGACAGGGGCGCCTCGGTCATCATCTCAGCCATCCGCGACCGGGTCACCGGATTCATAGCCGAGGACTCGTCCGGAAACGCTGGCGCCTCCATGGCGGCCTACGCGGCGAGGGCCGGGATAAAGGCGAGGATCTACGTGCCCGCTACCATCTCAGGCCACAAGATAGATCAGATAATGGCTTACGGGGCCGAGCTGGTCAGGGTCGAGGGGAGCAGGGAGGAGGTATCTAGGGAGGCCATGAGACCGGAACCGGGAAAGGTCTACGTGGGCCACGCATGGCACCCCATATTCCGGGACGGGATGAGGACCCTCGCCTACGAGATAGTGGAGCAGCTCGACTGGACACCTCCGGACAGGATATACGTCCCGGTATCGTCGGGAACAGGTCTTCTAGGCATCCTGGATGGGCTCAGACATCTGGGTGACCCCTTCCCCGAGGTGGTGGCCTGCCAGACCGAGGCCGTGTCACCGCTCTATCACAGGTTCAGGGGGGAGCCCTACACCCCGCCGGAGAGGTTGGAGACCATAGCCGATGCCCTCATCGTGACCAACCCT
>WAOH01000193.1 GCA_015521385.1 Thermoproteota archaeon | reverse complement strand
CTCTCCCTGCATCCTACGCGGGAGGACTAATAACTATTGATGCTCCTAGTTCCCGCAATCGAGGACGTCATTCCTCCCCCTCAACGGCGACCGACAATCTCTCAGCAATCTTAGCTATCTGCCTGTCGAAGAAGCCCTTGAAGCTCCTGTAGAACAGCTTCGCCAGGTCGTAAAAGAACAGGAGGAACAGGAAGAGGAGCACAAGGAGGGCCACCTTGGAGACTATGCCCCCCAAAGGAACCCCCTCCAAGTAGCTGGGAACGAACATTATCAGGAGTGATATCAGGGCCAGGTAGAAGATGTCCGCCAGCGCCCTCTTCACTGCCGCCTCGGTCACGAGGCCCATCTCCCTGACGAGCCACTTGCTCAGGAGGTCGAGGAGTGACTTGACCGAGAGGAGGATCCTGTAACCGAAGTAAACCACGACTATGAACTCAGCTACGTTCAGCACGGTAACGGGGCTCACAGCCAGGTCCAGAATCATCAGGGGCTCCAGGTCGGCCACCAACCCGTAGAAGAGCCTGATGACTATAACCCAGATGGTCAGCTTTATGGAGGAGGCTAGAAGGACCCTTAGATTCGCCTCCAGCGGGGTCACCTTCTTCCTGACCTTCTTCACCTTAACCTCCGGTTTCGGAGTCCTCTTCTCGAGTCTGATGGGTTTCTCCGGGATTCTGGAGGCTATCACCATGTATGCGGAGAAGGCCAGCGGTACAACGGCCATGTACCAGAGGAAGGGCCAGAACATCCCCATGGCAGTTGCTACGGCTGCGACAAGCAGTCTCACATCCCTGCTAGCCGGGCTCCAAGCCCTGAGCTTTATCACCCTCTCGGTGCTCCAACCGGCCAGGTGGGAGACGTAACTCGTCACGAAGACGTTTCCAGCGGCCAGACCGAGGAGGAATACCTGCCATGGCTCCGAGAACGTGACCCCGGTTCCGATGGCAGCGACGATCATCAGATCGGAGTACCTGTCGAGGAACGCATCGAGCAGGCCCCCGAATTTGCTGGCCGTCCCGAAGAGCCTAGCCACCTCCCCGTCCATCCCGTCCACTATGGACGAGAGCTGGATGAGGACGGCCGCGGGCAGCAGCATCCCCCTGTATATGAGGACGGCCGCGAGCCCCATCAGGGAGAAGGCCAGCAGGGATATCAGGTTCGGACCGACATATATCCCCCTCAGGAACAGGGAAACCGAGAGCCTGGTGGAGATCTGCCTGTTTATGTAGCGGGAGACCGGTCCATCCCCGGGCTTGATGAGGCTCCTCCTGAGGAGGAGCGGCAGTATCCTCCTGGCCTCCTCCAGCTCCTCCGGGGTGTCCACGTCCATCCATATGAGGCCGGTCACATCCACGTACGAGACCTCGCCGTAGGCTATCGCCCTCCTCAGGGCATCGGCTATCGTGGCCCCCTCTCCCCTCTCCTCTATCGTCTCCCTCGCTATTACCTCGGCCTTCTCCGTGCAGTAGAATATGCCCGTGTCTATCCCGTAGTGAGGCACCGCGTCCTTCCCGACCTCCTTTACCTCACCGTCCTCCAGCACCACCTTCAGGCCCTCCTCCAGCTTGTCCCACGGTGGGTTCCTGTCCAGAGAGAGGGTGAAGGCCCTGCTCCCCCCCTTCCTGAGCATCCTCCTGAGGATCTCTGGCTCGAATATGTGATCCGACATGAGCACCAAGTACTCGGAACTGTCAACGGCCTCGACGCCCGTCAGGAAGGAGTAGAGATTCCCGAAGCCCTCCTCCCTGTCCGTGGTGACAACCCTGACGCTGTCCCCGTACCTCTCGACGAAGAACCTCGCGAGGCTCGGCCTAGTCACTATAACGATGTCCCTGATACCCTCCTCCCTCAGCCACCTTATCGTGAGGTCCAAGACCGTGAGGTTCGGCGCCAGCTCGAAGAGCGCCTTGGGCACCTCTAGAGAGTAGGGTTGCATTCTGGTAGCCTTTCCTGCGGCGAGTATGATCGCGGGGGGCCTCCTCACATTAGTAATGAACGCTACCAACTAATAAAGGATGGGACCTCCCCCTCCCGAGAGGAGGCATGGGCCAGTTCCAAGGCCCTCCCTAGGTCGTCAATTATGAGGCGGGGATCCTCGAGACCCACCGAGAGCCTGACGGTCCTCTCACTTATCCCCAGCTCCCTTATCAGGGAGAGAGGCAGGGAGGATGCGGAGGTCAGGGGCCTGCTGATCAGGCTCGTGGGCGCACCCAGGCTGGGAGCCGGTTTAACCACCCTGAGGTGCCGGAACATCCTCTCGGGGTCGACTTTGGGGACGAAGGTTACGACGCCACCGTACATCCCTCGGAAGAGTTCCCTCGCCATGCGATGGTCGGGGTGCGACTCCAGCCCGGGGTACCTGACCTCCTCCACCAAGTCACACCCCTCTAGGAACTTGGCCACCTCCAGAGCAGTTTGTGAGTGCCTCTTGACCCTGAGCTCCAGTGTCTGCAGTCCTCTGAGGACCAAGAAAGCCCTGAAAGGATCCAGTATTGTTCCCAGCTTCCTCCTCCACTCCCAGAGCTCCTCAACATCGTTGGAAGAGAGAACGCCCGCGATGACGTCGTTGTGGCCCGCCAGATACTTGGTGGCGCTCTGGACCGAGTAGGAGGCGAGTCCACCGGGCCTCAGCAGTATGGGGGAGGCGAACGTGTTGTCGACGGCCAGCTCGACCCCGCTCTCCTCGCACCTGTCCGAGATCGATGGGAGGTCGGGGACCCTGAGCATTGGGTTGGTGATTGTTTCGACGAAAACGAGCCCCCATTCCCTAGACACGGCATTAACAAGCTCTCTCACCGGAACCAACTTCACCCGAAAGCCCATCCCCCTCAGATCCAGGGCTAGGGATATCGTGGTCGGGTAGGCATCTACCCCTACGATCACGCCCTTCCTAGCCTTGGACAGCAGTAATGTCGATATAGCGGCCATGCCGCTACTGAAAGCCAGCGAATCACCGAATCCATCCAATTCAGCCACCTTTCTCTCGAGCTCGCGGACGGTCGGGTTCTCCTCCCTCGAGTACTTCAGGTCCTTACCCCTATCGGACGTACTGGGCTCGCCGTTGGGTAGTGGATTCATGAAGGTAGCTGTAATGTGAATGGGGGTCTCTATGGGGATGAAGTTCGGCATGCGGCTTTGGGAAATCGCCAGTAATAATTTTTAGTAATCAGATATTCCTATTGGAATTTGGAATGATGATGAGAGATCTCTCCTCCGTGGCTAGGGAAAGGAAAGCGCTCGGTCTGAGCCAGAAGGAACTGGCTAGAATGGCCGGGGTGAGCCAGTCACTCATATCCAAGATCGAGAGGGGTCAGCTGATCCCCAGCTACGAGGTGGCGGTGAGGATATTCGAGGCGCTGGAGAGGGCGAGGCGAAAGAAAGGGTGTACCAAGGCCGCTGAGGTGATGAGTTCCCCGGTGATACACGTCACTCCGGAGGAGACGGTGAGCAGGGCCATCTCCATAATGGAGGAGATGGGCATCTCCCAGCTCCCAGTCATGACGGGCGGGAGGGTGGTCGGATCAGTCACAGAGGAGGGTCTCCTGAGGAAGCTCTCCTCCCTCTCGCCGGATCTCAGGGTGGATGAGGTGATGGAGGAGGCGTTCCCGATAATGCCGGCGGATACGTCTCTCTCGCTCCTGAGGGATATGCTCTTTCTCTATCCGGCCGTTCTGATCCAGGAGAGGGGGAGGATAGTTGGTATCGTCACCAAGAGCGATCTCTTGAAGGGCATAGGTAGGGAGTGCTAGTCCATTTGCCTGCCCGCTAGGAGTAGGTAGGCGTAGATCGCCGCTCCCTCCACCAGTGAGAAGAGAGCTGCGGTCTGCAGGTCCTTCCCCAAGCTCCTAGTGACGAAGCCCTCGACCAGTGCCGCGTACACTAGTATGAGCAGCGAGATGATCAGGGCGCCGAGCCTGCCCCTTATGACGTCCCCCATGGACCTCAGCCTGCTCCCTGAGCGGGGTGAGATTAGCTCCTTCATGGCGGAGAGGGCTATCGATGTTGAGATGAATATCGCCGTGAGCTCGGGTACGCCGTGGGGCAGTATGAAACCCAAGGTCTGAGCCGGTCCAAGCTTGGATATGGCCACTACCAGGCCCACGAGCGCGCCGTTGGCGGCCAGCACCAGGGGAGAGAGGAAGATCATGGGTGCGGTTCCGACCACCATCAGAGCGACCCTCATGTTGTTCATGAGTATGAGGAGGAAGAGGATCGCGGGATTGAGCTGGCTCGTCACCTCTCCCCTACCGAACAGTTCCTCCAAGATGGTTTCCAGCCATGCCGGCCTGTAGCTGTAGGCCGTCACGAGAGATAGGGTGAAGATGAGGGTGGAGAGGATGAAGTACGGGAAGAGCTCCCTGAACTCCTTGGGCCCTCGGACGAACACCCTTCTGACGCTGATGCCTGGTCGGGGGGGCTCCCTCAGGAGAGCCCTAATCAGCTCCACCCTGTTCTTTAGTATCTGCCTGCTCTCCACGTGGTAACAGAGTTCCGAGGCTCTCTCGTAAATCCTCACTATTCTATCGGGTCCCAGGAGCTCGAGGGAGAGTCGGGGCCTCGTAGCCAGGACAAGTGCTGCGCTGGCGATCTCCTCGGGGATGCCCTCCGGTAACTCCCTCGGCCTCACTCCGGAGGAGAGCTTCCTAGCTACGTCCTCCCCTCCCTCCATGGCCATCAGCTCGTAAGACACGGCCTCCAGGATCCCCCTCCTCAGGTCGACGGCTATCTCCGACCTGCCGGCCGGGAGCTCCAGGGCGAGGAGATCCTTGGATGCCACCACCGTACCCGCTGCGAGGTCGCCGATCCTCATGCCGTCGGCGAAGAGGGTGGCCAGATACAGGGTCAGCATGTCCGCCAACCTCAGCAGGTTTCGAACCAAGGAGTCCTCCAGCGATGCCTTGGACAGGGTGTCCAGAGAGATCACCGTCAGCCCCAAGGCCCTCTTACCGGGGGTCGAGGAGGTGAGTCCCTCGAAGACGATGAAGTATCCGAGGAGCAGCAGTAGGAATGCGGAAGATAGGAAGGAGAGTCCCAAGAATCCCGCCCTCTCCGTGAGAGGTTCGGCGAGTAGGATGACCGGGATGTACATGAGGAGCACGATCGAGAGATCTATCAGATGAGCGATCACCCTAGTGGAGAGCTTAGAGGGTCTGATTCCGTACAGGATAGTCCATCACCCTCCCATGCACGAAGCGATTCCCAATTGCCCCAACACCAGCGAGGAAAGATAAAAATATGGGAAGGGGGAGTTATTAGTGATGGCTGGTAAGGTGAGGATCTCGGTCTACTACACCCCTGAGTGCCCCAGGGAGCCCGTCATCGAGGAGATCAAGAAGGCCGTCCGTGAGGCCGGGGTGGAGGAATACGAGCTGGAGGAGGTGGTCTTGGCCAACGATGAGGAGGCGGCCCAGCACAGGGTTCTGGGCGTCCCGACGGTGAGGATCAACGGCGTGGATGTGGATCCCTCCTTCGAGGACAGGGGGGTGTACACATCCACGTGCAGCAGGATCTACAAGTGGGCCGGTAAATACCACGACTACCCTCCCAAGGAGATGATCGTGGAGGCCCTCAGGAGGGCCCTCTCCTCCTGACCCCTCTCGGGTAAGTTTAAAAGCCCCTCCATCCATCACCTTCTATGAACACCCTAGAACGGACCCTCGACCACGAAATCGTGAGCAGGCTCAACGGCTCAGAGAAGTTACTGAGGGTCTACGACTACCTCAGGAGCAACAGGAAGATAAAGGGCCTCTTGGACATGTCCAACATAGTGCTTGTTCACAGGCTCAAGTTCAACGACCACGGCGTTACTCACGCCATGATAACCACCAGAAACTCCCTGAAGATCTTGGACATACTGGGTCCGGAGATCGTGGTTACCGAGGACTGGAGGGACTTCGAGGACTCCAAGCTCATCGTGATGGTGGCCAGCTACCTGCACGACATAGGGAACTCCATACACAGGGAGGAGCACGAGTTCCTCAGCGTCATGCTCGCGAAGCCCTTCGTTGAGGAGATAACCTCCATGGTCTACGAGGACGAGGAGAAGGCCGTGAAGGTTGCCAGCATGATATACGAGGCCATAATGTGCCACATGGGAAGGTTCGAGCCCACCAGCATCGAAGCCGGCGTGGTGGCCACGGCTGATGGCTGCGACATGGAGCAGGAGAGGGCCAGGCTCCCGTTCAGGCTAGGGGGCCACGACATCCACAAGTACTCGGCTCTGGCGGTCCAGAAGGTGGAGATAACGAGGGGAGAGGAGAAGCCGCTCAGGATAGAGGTGTACATGAAGGACCCGAGCGGCACCTTCCAGATAGAGGAGATCCTGATGAAGAAGCTGAGGGGAACCAAGTTCGAGAGGTTCGTGGAGATCTACGCGATAATAGGCGGGAGGGAAGTGATAAGGTTCATTTGAGGGGGCTTAGTGATCGGAGCGAGGCAGTCTCCTCAGGACTTCCAAGAGGAAGGCAGTTGAGGATACGGCTCCAAGCACGTCCCTCTCGCTCGCCTGCATGACGAACCTGTAGGACCCCTCTATCCTGTCGGCCATCTCGTGGAAGAAGTCCGGGTACCTCCTCACCGCTGCATACTCCGCCAGGCTCTCACTGGAGGGATCCCAGTCGGGGGCGGCTATCTTCATGGCCCTTTCAGCCACCCCCCTCAGCAGGGCCAGAGCGTTGTCCGGATCCTCGCGGGCCAGTTTCTTGGCCCTCTCCAGCTCCTCCTCCAGGTTGGAGATCACCACCAGTACCTCCC
>WAOH01000192.1 GCA_015521385.1 Thermoproteota archaeon | reverse complement strand
CTCCAGCCTCATCGCCCGTATAAACCCCATCATCCCGTTTTAAATCCTGATCGCGGGATCAGATATGATTAAACCGCTCCGCCGTGGGGTGGCTGGATGGAGGTCATCATCCCCGAGAAGATCAGGGGTGACATGGTGAGCCACGCCCTCTCAGAGTACCCGAGGGAGGTGTGCGGCCTCCTAGCCGGTGAAAAGGTTAGAGGTGAGGTCTTCCTCATTAGAAGGGTCTACAGAACGAGGAACGCCTCGAATTCACCACTGAGGTATGAGATAGACGCCGAGGACATGTACAGGGCCTTCCTCGACGCTGAGAGGGAGGGCATGGAGATCTTGGGTGCCTATCACAGCCACCCCCTCGGGAGGGCCGTTCCATCCAAGGTTGATGAGGAGAGGGCCCATCCCGGCTTCCTCTACGTGATAATCTCCGTTCCCAGGGTCAGGATAGGGGCCTTCGTCTGGGAGGAGGGGAAGGGATTCAGGGAGTTGCCGGTCAGGATCGAGGAGGGCCCTTTTAACTGACACCCTCCCCGCGCACCGATGAAGGTCGATCCGTTTCTGGTCGAGAGGTTCATGGGTGAGTACGAGCACGACGTCGAGCTGAACCTGGCCGAGACGTGCGTTAAGCCCTTCTCCCTCGGGGAGTTCCTGAGGTTCGTCGGCAGGGAGGACTACCTGGAGGAGCTGAGGGACCTCCCCCTGACCTACGGTTACGTGGAGGGGCTCCCGGAGCTCAGGGAGAGGATCTCCCTTCTGTACCGAGACCTGGACCCGGAGGGAGTGCTCATATCAAGGGGGGCCATAGACGCGAACTTCCTCGTCTTCTTCAGTCTCGTCGAGCCGGGTGATAAGGTAGTATCGATCTTCCCCGCTTATCAGCAGCTCTACAGCCTGCCGAAGGCCTTCGGTGCTGAGGTGAGGCTTCTACGCCTGAGAGAGGAGGACCTCTGGTACCCCGACCTCGAGGAGCTCTCGCGCCTGGCCGAGGGGGCGAGGATGATAGTGGTGAACAACCCCCACAACCCGACCGGCCTCCTGCTGGACGAGGAGGCCCTATCTCGCATATGCGAGATAGCCGAGAGGCAGGGGGCCTATGTGCTGGCCGACGAGTCCTACTACGGGCTGAACATATTCGGTGAGGAGATTCCCTCCATGCTCGACCTCTGCGACAGGGCCATCGTCACCAGATCCTTCTCCAAGTCGCTGTCGCTCACGGGCCTCAGGCTCGGCTGGATAGCCACCAAGGATGAGGGGGTGATGAGGGAGCTGTTGGCTCACAGGGACTACACGACCATAAGCGCTAGCATTCTCCTCGAGCACCTCGCCCTCCTCGCTCTGGAGAACGTGGAGAAGATATACGAGAGGAACCTGGGGATAGTCAGGAGGAACTTCGAGATACTGAGGGAGTGGGTTGAGGCGGAGCCCCTCATCGACTGGGTCCCTCCGAGGGCCGGAACCGTGGCCTTTCCCCGCTACTCCATGGATATGCCGTCGGAGGAGCTGGCCCTCAGGCTGATCAGGGAGAAGGGAGTGTTTCTCGTTCCCGGATGCTGCTTCGAGGTGGAGGGGCACCTCAGGATAGGCTTCGGGGGTGACAGCGAGGAGCTCAGGGAGGGGCTCAGGAGGTTCAGCGACCTGCTGAGGGAGTTGTAGTGGGACCTAGGGAGCCCTCAAATCGAGTTCGAGGACCAGGATGTCGGGCTCCTCCAGCTCCCACTGGGTGAACCCCAGCTGTCTCAACGCGTTGGCCACGTCGGGCATGTCCTCGGGCACCATGATGCCCACATTGCTCCCCCGATCGAGAGCGACAGCGTACATCCCGTCCAATACGGCCTCTATACTCCCGTATCTGAAGGGAGTGAATGTCGTCGTGGGCTCCCTCGGTACCATGAAGCCCTCGCCATCGACCCCGTAGGCTTCGACGTGATCGCGCAACCAATCGAGCGTATCGTCGCACTTCTTCAGGAACTTCCAGCCTATCGGCACCAGCTCCACATCGGGAAGCCTCGGTTCCACCTCCCTCAGCTCGATCTCCACGGGTTCCGGCTTTCTGGAGAGGTGATAGAACCTCTTGGCCACCCTGAAACCCGTGCTCTCGCCTAGGTGTATGCTGGCCTCGTTCTTCACGTACGTGGCGTACATCAGGCTCTCCAGCTCCCCCCTAGAGGACATCTCCCTCCCTAAGGATATGAGGAACTTGTGAAGCCTCCTAGCCAGCCCCCTCCCCCTGTAGG
>WAOH01000191.1 GCA_015521385.1 Thermoproteota archaeon | reverse complement strand
GGGCTCGGAGATGTGTATAAGAGACAGGAGAGAATGGTGATAAGGGCGCTGAAGGATTTGGACATAATCGTCAGAAGTGGGACGTTCACATTCCTCCTCGGGCCGAACGGTTCGGGGAAAACCACCCTACTGAGGATCCTCGCTACCTTCCTCCTCCCCACATCAGGAAGGGCCTGGGTCATGGGGTACGATGTGGTCGAGGATAGGAGGGAGGTCTTAGAGGTAGTCAACTACATACCCTCTCTCCTCGCCGCGAGCGCTTGGGCCAAGGCCAACCTGACCGTGAGGGCCAACTTGGAGCTGATGGCTAGAATAATGGGTATTCCCAGGGAGAAGGTGGATGAGGGCATAGCTGTGGCCATGCTGGAGGACATACAGGGGGTTCCTGTGGGCGCCCTCTCCACGGGCCAGCAGGCCAGGCTCGTGATAGCGTTGGGGGTGATGAGAGAGACCCCCGTCTACCTGCTCGACGAGCCGACCATAGGCCTCAGCCCCGACGCAGCGAGGAGCGTTCTCGACCATCTGAAGCGGCTTACCAAGGAGAAGGGGATCACGATGTTCTACGCGACCCATCAGCTGAGAGAGGCAGAGAAACTCGGCGACTACGTCATCTTCTTGAACGAGGGAAGGAAGGTAGCTGATGGAAGGCCGGAGGACTTGGTGAAGCTCGTCAGGAGGTTCGATGTCGTTATGGTGAGGCTCAGATCCTTTTACGGGGATCCCAAGGGGATGATCGATCCTCAGGCCGTCAGGTTCTTCGAGGTGGAGGAGGTCGATCCAGCCTCGGGCAGGTACGAGCTCAGGGTGGGCGTCGACTCCGCCGAGGAGTTCCTCCTCAGGTTCCTTAGAGGTTCTGTTGGCAGAGCGAAGATCGAGAGGGTGGAGATAAAGAGGCCCGACCTAGAGGATGCTTTCATTTACTTGGCTGGGAAGGGGAGGGAAGATGTGGGAAAGGGTTAGAGAGTACCTGCGTCACGTCTTGGCCTTCTATAAGGAGGAACTCTATGGTTACGGGGTCTGGTGGATGTGGAACATCCCCTTCCATGTCGCCAACCTTCTCATAGGCATAGCGAGCTTCTACTTCTTCTCGAAGCTCTTCGCGGGGATTGATCCCAGGTTCAGTGGCTATGGGGACGTAATCTCCTTCATAATCACGGGGATGGCGGTCAATAACCTCCTATACACGTCTCTGACGGTCTACTACGATGCCGTGGCCGCCCTCTATGGAGGGAAGGTGGGCGGATGGGGAGGGGTGAGGCTCAGCAGGATAGACTACCTCTACCTCGCGAGGATACCGCCCTCCGCCTTCATATTCGCTAGAGTCTCGTTGAGGTACGCTACCCAAGCCCTCCTAGTGCTTGCCTACATCGTCGCCGGCGTGCTGATCTTCGGCGTGAGGGTGAACCCAAGGGCCGACCTGGCTACCGCCACGGCCTACCTGCTCTTGGGGATAGCGGCCACAAGCGCCATTGGTCTCTTCTCGGCTAGCATGTACTGGCTGCTGGGGACGTACAGGGGAGTGGAACCCCTAGCTTGGGTGATCATGGTCCTCGCCCCCCTCGTGTCGGGCATCTACTACCCGATCGAAGTCCTTCCGGAGCCCCTGATCTGGATCTCCAAGCTGCTGCCCCACACCTACGCGGTTAGGGGGGTGAGGAATGCATTGCTCTACGCTAGGAGCGATCCATCGGACCTCTACGCTCTGCTGATCTTCTGCCTCCTGATAATCCCCGGCTACCTCCTGCTGAGGTACTCGATCGAGGTGGCTAGGAGAAAAGAAGCTATTTGGTAGTAGCTCCGGACATAAGGAGGAGACGTACCTCTAGGACTCTTGAACTCTTTTCCGAGAAAAACAGCTCAATTTATCGCTGTACACGGCTGAAGGATGAACGGAGAAAGCAGAAGACCTTCTTCCTATCAAAGATGAAATAGGAGAGAGCAAAATCTACGTAACAAAGATGTAGCTGTTGTAATAGCTTATCAACCTCCATCTCCCTTCCTTTTCGGGAGAACGAATGTACTACGCGTGAGAAGTTTTTAAACCTAGACGTAACCCTCGAATCTGAGGGCCGAACATGAAACCGATCGAATCCACTCTGAATGGTTACAGGGAGTTCACCGCTTGGATGGCGGTTATCCCGGCTCTCATGGTCTTCCTAGCGACCTTCCTATCCTTGAGGGTCACTCTAGTGAGTAGAGAACTGGGAGCCATGCTGAGCGTCCTGTTCATGGTGATAGCCCTCTTTCTCTTCATAATGTCCGACAGATACGTGAGGAGAATAGTATTCTCGGAGAACCTGAACGAGAGCGAGTTGGGGACCCTGTACAGGAAGGCAGCTTACTACTCCGGCCTGATGATACCCGCCGTCGGCTTCGTATCGGCCATACTGGTGGGTTATCCGGATGCGCCCTTCACGGCACTATCTTTCATGATAATAGCCCTCAGCGGCCTGGGATCCGCCTGGAAGAGGTTCTCCGACAAGATGACTGGGAAGCTGGTAATTCCTAAGAGAGAGCCTGACGAGTCCGCCAAGAAGGACAAGAAGGGCAAGAGGGGGAAGAAAAAGGGGAAGGACTGATCGCTCAGGCGACTACGACTCTCTCCACCTCTCTCAAGAACTCCTCAGCCTTAGAGCGATCGTCCGATTCCACGAGAACCCTTATCTTAGGTTCGGTCTTGGAGGGACGGATCAATCCCCACACTTCCAGGTCGGAGAGCCTTACTCCGTCTGTTAGATCGATCTCCATGCCCCTCTTCTCACCGAGGGATATGAGGTCCCTCTTCAGGGAATCCCACTCCCTCCTTCTCGGGAAGTTAGCCCTTATCGTGTGGTACCTAGGGAGCTCGGAAACCAGCTCACTTATGCTCCTCCCCTTGGAGGCCATTATCTCTAGGATGAGCGCCGCTGCAAGGGGGCCGTCCCTCCCCATGTGGAAGTCGGGGAGTATAACTCCACCGCAGCTCCCCTCGCCGCCCACCGTGGCGCCTATCTCCCTCATCTTGTGGGCCACGTAGGCCTCGCCCACGGGGGTCCTGTATATCTTGGCCCCCCTCTTCCTCGCAATGTCATCGAACATCTTGGAGGACGCCACATTCACCACGAGAGTGCCGCCGCCCCTCCTCTCCAGAATGTAGTCGACGGCCAGCGCGAGGGTTATGTCCTCGGGGAGAACCTCTCCCCTCTCGGTTACGAGGGTGAGCCTGTCGGCATCGGTGTCATGGGCGAAACCCACGTCAGCTCCGGTAGATACGACGACCCTGGACAGGTCCTGAAGGGTGTCGGGTCTAGGTTCCATCTCTCTGACGAATATTCCAGGCGAGGAGTTCAGCGTGTTCACTTTACATCCCAGCGATTGGAGAAGGTAGGGCGTGACGTAAGCGCCTGCCCCTCCGTTAACGTCCAGCACCACCTTGAAGCCCGCCTCCGAGATCGCGTCGACGTTGACGAAGTTAAGCAGGTCCTCTAAGTAGTCCCCGGTGACATCGACGACCTCCTCCATACCTATATCGTTCCAAGGGACTGACCTGAATTCCTCCCTCTCGAACCTCTCCCTGAGTCTTTCCATGTCATCCGGGTGGAGGAGCAGCCCTCCCTTCCCTATCAGCTTTAGGGCGTTCCATTCAGGGGGATTGTGGCTGGCTGATATGATGATGCCTCCGTCCGCATCATACCTGTCGACGGCCCACTCAATCGTCGGTGTCGGGGCTATGCCTATATTGAGCACATTGACCCCCGCCGAGAGCAGCCCCGAGACGACCGCCTTGTCCAGCACGTATCCGCTGGGCCTGGTGTCCCGCCCGACGACCACCAAGCTTCCCTCTCCGAGCTCTCTACCGAAGATATTGGCTATCTTCTCGACAACAACAGAGTCTATGCCGTCTCCAAATATCCCCCTTATGCCGAGGGGCGTGAATATGAGGGTCAACCGCTCACCTCCCCAACTCCCTCCTTAACCTCTTCCCGTGAGAAGGACAGGTAGGCCCTGATGGATGGTAGGATCACGGCTAGCAGTATGATCACGCCGACGATACTGGCTATGGGCTCGAGGAGGCTCGCCCTCATGATCACCACCAGACTCGTCCCCATGATGTTGAGGACACCTCCTATGGCGAATCCCGCCACGAAGGGGACCGCGGTCTCCCAGAAGAACTCCTGGCCACCGTATCTCCTCGCTAGGTATCTAAGCAGACTGGATATCATGTAGAGGATGGCATACTGGGGTATCAGGAGGCCGAACAGCACACCGACGGCGCTTATACCCAGCCAAGGTATACCTCCCCTCAGCAGGAAGACGATAGCCCCTATTGCGAGGCCCTCCAAGAAGTACTCCAGCTTCCATCCAGCCAAATCACCCATTACGGAG
>WAOH01000190.1 GCA_015521385.1 Thermoproteota archaeon | reverse complement strand
AGGTGAGAGATGAGCCTCCTCACCAACTCATCTGGACCGCCTAGCAGCTTGAGCGCGATTATTTGGCTCTCCATGAACCCCAATATGGATGGCACGGCTCTAGACATCAAACTATCGGCCCTCTCCACTAGGTACTCGATTCCCTTCCTAGTTATCCTGTAAATGACCCTCTTCCTCCCCTTTATGCTCTCCTCCCTCGCTGTCACCAATCCTTCCTTCACCAGCTCGTTCAAGGTGGGGTATAGCGATCCGGGAGCTGGGACCCATTCACCACCCGTTATCCTCTCGACCTCCTTTATCATAGCGTAACCGTGCATTGGCCCCTTAACGAGCATGGCTAGAACGGATATCCTCAGCCAACCGCTCACCCTGTTCCTCCTAGCCATTCTGTACTCCTCGATATATCGAGGATGATAGGCAGCCTTAAATAGATAACCGATACATCTGAGACCAACATATATTTGTTAGAGATGTATTAACGAGATATATCTGGGGGCGATCTATATATGTTCGATAGACTGGGGAGGTTCATCGCCAAGCGTCACAGGCTCGTCCTAGCGGCTTGGGTTCTGGTCCTCTTAGTGAGCATCCCCGCCATCTACAACCTCGATGGCAGGCTAGTGTACAACGAGAGATCTTTCCTCCCGGATAGCATGGAGAGCGTGAAGGCATCCAGCATCTTGGAAGAGAAGTTCCCCGGCTATAAGCCACCAGACCTCATCGTGGTAATCGACGGGGTGGAGATCACCAATGATAGGCTCAAAAACGCGGTGCTCAGAGTGGAAGACGATTTGACGAAGCTTTCCGGCATTGAGAAGGTCACCAGTCCCTACGACGTATACGAGGAGATCCTCGAATCTTATTGGGAGGTAATGAACGAGACCTACCGAGAAGTGCTGAAGAAGACGATGAACGCCACATCTACCCTTCACGATACGCTGTGGACCGTAATTGATCAAGTGAACTCGTCCCTCCGGACAATTTACGGCATCCCTGCGGCCTATCTGAGGGCTTGGAGCCAGTTGCTCAACACCTATGCGAGATCCGGAGCTGGTCTCAGCGCTCCACTGACCGAGATAAATGAGAGAGCGAAGGAGGTGGTTCTGAAGGGGATCCCCCCCGGTCCCTGAGGTTCAAGTCTATCTGAACATGACAGCAGAGGCCTGGAACGCTGCCCTGACTAGGATCTTGGGACCGGGAGCTAGGGTAGGAGATGCGGTGCTTGCGATCAAGGAGGGGAAGTTGGATCCAGCCTCTCTCATGACCAGCATCGTCAGGGAAATGGCGCCGAGGATCATGGGGACGAAGGAAGCCCAAGCCCTTGCTGTGGTGAATTCCTTCGACCTGACCAATTTCAGCGATCCCAAAGCGATAGAACGTTTCACCCTAGAGATGGTAGCTAGGGGAGCTAAGGAGAAGGGATACAACGTGTCTATCGACACGCTAGAAAGGCTCTACAGGATCGGACCCAACCCAACGGATCAAGAGCTGAGGAGGATAGCGGAGGGCATGGCCGAGGACATCATGAGGGAGATAGTGTCATCGCATCCACCACCCGAGTTCCCCTCTGGAATACCGGAGGACCTGAGGAAGAGCTTGATAAGCAAGGACGGGACGGCAATGGCCATTCTCATCTCCCTTCGATCAGATATAGATCAAGACAAGACCTCTCTCGTGGGTAAAGTCAGGGAAATCGTTGCTTCAGTACTCTCAGAGGAGGGCATAGGGGCGGATCATTACGTTACCGGATCTGCGGCCTTCACGGCTGATATGAAAGGATCCAGCCTCGAGGACGTGAAAAGGATTGATCAGGTCACGCTGATACTGGTGATAATCCTACTGGTGGCCCTCCTCATGTCAGTAATTGCTCCGGCCGTTCCCTTGGTGACGGTAGGGGCCGGCGTGATGGCCGCTTTCGCATCCCTCTACGCGGAGTCCTACGCAATCGATCTCATTTACTTGGTGAGGAACCTAGTAATCCCGCTGATAATGGGAGTCGGAGTTGACTACTCGATCTACATGCTCTACAGGTACAAGGAAGAGCTTGAAAAGGGAAGGGATGTCGGTGAGGCGGTCGTGAACTCTACTAGGTTCGCAGGCGAGGCGGTCACAAGTGCGGCGCTCACGGTCATGGCCGGCTTCGGTGCCTTAGCAGCGGCGGATTTCAAGCTCCTCCAGAGCATGGGCTACAGCCTGACGGTAGTGGTGCTCGTGGCCATGGCCGCCGCCATAACCCTGACCCCGAGCATACTCGCACTGCTGGGCAGAAGAACCTTCTGGCCGTCTAAACTCGACGGGAGGAGGAAAGGAGGGACTAGATCCAGCTATCTGAGGAGGATGGCGGAGATCTCTATAAGGAGGCCCAAGGTGGTGATAGCAGTCTTCCTTATACTGACGCTCGTCGCTGGAGGAGTCTTGGTGACCATGCACAGGACCTACGACTACACCGAGCTGATGCCGGAGACCGAGTCCATAAAGGGATTGAAAGTACTATCCGACAAGTTCGAGGGGCTGGGGAAGGCGTCCGTCTACGCGGTAATAGAGTTCAAGGAGCCCGTAATCTCAGGAGGAGAATTGGATCGGAGTGCCTACGATACCTTGGTCTCCTTCATCTCAGGGGTGCAGAGGGAGCTATCAGCGGACGATATCAGGAGCATCGTCACGCTGAACGGTACTGTGGCCTCCTACAACACCGTGGAACGCTGGATAAAGTACTATGACTCCCTGTTGAGCGAGGATCACAGGGGGACCGTCGTAGTGATACAGCTTCCCTACAAGCCCTATGCTGAAGAGGCCCTCCAGGCTGCGGGCAGGATAATGGAGTTCGCTGACGAGTTCGAGCGCGACAACGGCGTCAAGGTGTATGTGGGTGGGGAGACTGCCGCCACCTACGAGATGAACGAACTCGTGAACAGGAACTTCACCTACAGGATAATCCCGGTGGCCGTGGTGCTGATCTTGGTGGTCCTCTACCTGCTCCTCAGGTCCGCTAGCGTGGCTTCCAGCCTGCTGCTGGCCATAGGCACGAGTATCTCATGGGCCCTCGCCGCCCTAGTGGTGGTGTTCCAGTATGTCGGAAGCAAGGATGTGTACTGGATGACGCCCATAATGCTGCTCACTACCTTGCTAGGACTGGGGATGGACTACGGAATATTCTTGGTCACGAGGGTCAAGGAAGAGCTGGGAAGAGGATTAAACAGAGATGAAGCCATAATAAAAGCCGTAGAGACTACAGGCATGGTGATAACCGCCTGTGGTCTGATAATGGCAGCGGCCTTTGGCTCTCTCATGCTATCCAACTTCGCCATGCTCCAGGAAATGGGCTTCGCTTTCTCCGCAGCGGTACTACTGGACACATTCTTGGTGAGACCCCTCTTCCTCCCCAGTCTCCTGAGGC
>WAOH01000189.1 GCA_015521385.1 Thermoproteota archaeon | reverse complement strand
TTCTTAAGGAATTCTCCCTTGATAGTTTACTGTGTTTATTCCATTAACTCGTACCCGTTAACCTTTCCTTAGCTTTCGAGCGTAACGTCGATAGGCAACTCGCTAAATTAGCTGCGGAACTCGTTGCTCGGTTCGAGGAGCCATCAACACCGGGACGGAAGGAGGGCTAAAGTGAGTGATGGAAAAGAGAGATATGAAGGATCAGCCCCTTAGACTCTCGTAGACCACACGATTTCTTATCTTCCCCACGCCCCATACCTCTATCTCCACCACGTCCCCATGCTTCAGGAGTTTGGGCGGGTCGGAGAACCCTCCAACACCTGAGGGCGTCCCCGTGGCTATGACATCCCCTGGCTCTAAGGTCATCCCCGTGCTCAGTATCTCTATTATTTCCCACGGCTTGAATATCATCTGCTTCGAGCTCGCATGCTGTCTCCTCTCTCCGTTAACCCAGGTGGTTACTCCGAGCTCCTCGAAATCCACCGAAACGTCTATCCACGGCCCTATTGGAGCGAATGTATCGATGCTCTTTCCCCTGACCCATTGCCCATCTCTCCTCTGGAGATCCCTGGCCGTAACGTCGTTGAAGGCCATGTAGCCTAGAATGGATTCTCTAGCCTCCTTCTCGTTGAGCCTGCGCCCGCCCCTCTTCATCACAAACGCTATCTCGCCCTCGTAATCCACCTCCTTCACGTAGTCGTCGGGCACTATCACGTCGTCGTAGGGACCGTTGAGGGATGTGCGGGCCTTCATGAAGATGACAGGCTCCTTTGGAGGCTCAAAACCAGTTTCAGCTGCGTGCTCGGCGTAGTTCTTCCCTAGACAGATTATCTTCGGAGGAGAGGTGAGGGGCTTGAGGAGCTTAACCTCCTCCAGCGGGATCGTGCGGGTGAAGGTCCTATCCTCCAACTCCAGCACTCTATCTATGAGCGGGAGGCCTATTAACTCATCTAGGGATGCAGGAAGATCCCTCCCTATAGCACGGGCGAGTTCTTCGGAGGGAACGATCTCATTCTCCTGGGCTATCCCGTAATCGATGGATCTATCGTAGAGAAATCTGACCAACCTCATAGGGCCTCATTGAATCAAATCACCTAAAAAAGCATGGGAAAACCGCCTGCCCTAGCGACTTGAATAATTTAGGGCAGCTGTGGGACACGCGATTTTATGATTGGTGAAGCTATAGGAACTTTTTGGAGAGAACAACGACCTCCCTTAACTGAATTATTACAGCATCCGGAATCATCTTCTCAGGCGGAATAAATCCGTATAAGATGTCTTTCCTGAGAAGTTCTTTCAGAGAACCGTCCTCTAGGACCAGTTCAACCCTCCTCACCGGATCTACATCCCTGAGGTGAGTCCACTCCCTCACCACGAGGAACGCGGGTAAACCCGCCCCCCTCGCTCCAGCAATGTCGTGACTCGGAGAATCCCCAGTGTGAAACCCCGAGGAGCATTCACATACCTTGAGAGCCCTGATAAAGGCCTCCGGTCTCACCTTGAGGACTCCTAACCTGTCAGTCGTGAGGACCATGTCGAAGAGATGATCTATGCCCAGTTCCCTCAGTATGACGTCCTGATACTTGGAGAGGCCCCCGGTCATGAGGCAGACCCTATGATCCCTCCTGAGTTCGTTTATGGCCTCCACGGAGTCCGGGTAAACGCTCGTCGATCCACCTCTGACGGCCTCCAGCAGGAGGGGCAGGGCATCGAAGTCACGCACCTCCACCCCGAGCAAACGGAGGGCCTCCGGAAGGACCGTGTCCCAGTCGAAGGCGTGCAGGTAATCTCCCCTCAGGATCCTCCTCCTCATGATCTCCCTTACCTTCTCTCTCAGGGTGCGGATAGCATCCTCGAGGGGGATGTTGAGCCTCTCCGAGACCAACCGTGCCGGTTTGCCTATGAGATACTCCCTGTAACCGGTTCTTATCACGGTGTGATCCAGGTCCAGAAAGGCGCATCTCATCTCAGTAGGTGAATGCGGAGAGGGGAAAAAGTTAGCTGGTCGGGTCCGGACCGGTCAGGTCCCTGAGAGGAGGTCCCTTATGCTCGCGCAGACCTCCCACGTCCTCATCCTACCTCCAACATCTGGAGTCGTGTATCCGAGCTCGCAGGCCTTCCACACAGCCCCTTCCAGGTCTCTGGACGCCTCCTCGTACCCAAGCCACCTGAACATCATCGCCGCTGAGAGCAGGGTCGCCATCGGATTGGCTAAGCCCTTCCCAGCTATATCCGGGGCGGTTCCGTGGACCGGCTCGAACACCGCGTTCTCGTCTCCTATGTTCCCGCTCGGATACATGCCCAGTCCGCCGATGTAAGCCGCGGCGAGGTCGGCCAGAATATCCCCGAACATGTTCGTCGTGATTATCACGTCGAAGGGCCTGTCCATCGCCAACCTCATGGCCGCGGCGTCCACGTACATCTCCCTGTACTCGAAGCCCTCCTCCTCAGCTAAGGAGGAGCATACCTCCCTGAACAGCCTGCAACCCAGCAGCACGTTGGCCTTGTGCACGACGTAAACCCTCTCCTTCCCAACGTCTCTGGCGTACCTGTACCCGTACCTGCAGATCCTCTCGCTCCCCCTCTTGGTGGCCACCCTCAGGTCTATCGCGGTGTCCCCATTCGACCAGCCGGCTCTGACGTAGAGCCCCTCCGTGTTCTCCCTGACAATGGTGACGTCGAAGCCCTGGACTGCGTTGGGCACCGGATAGGATTTCGCGGGCCTCAGGTTCACGTATAGATCGAGTTCCTGCCTTATTGGGAGGATGACCTCCTTGGCCGTCTCCCCAACCGCTACCATCAGGGTGGCGTCGGCCTTGCGCACCCCCTCGAACGTCTCCTCGGGGAGAGCCACGCCCCTCCTCCTCTTGGTCTCGTCCCCAGCCTCGTACATCTCCATCTGGAGGGCTATCCCGTGCTTATCCGCTAGGGTCTCGAGCACGGGTACGACCGCCCCCATTATCTCCGGACCGACACCATCACCCGGAATCAGGGCTATCCTCGGCATGGAATCTCCTCCTCAGGTAGGGAACCAGGCCACCGGCCTCCAGTATCTCCATCAGGAAGTCTGGGATCCTAGTCCCCCTGAGCTCACCCTTACCCGTCACCCTCACGAGGCCGGAGCGCAGATCCACCTTGACCTCGTCTCCATCCTCCACCACCTCGCTGATGCCGGGGACCTCCATCACCGGTAGTCCGACGTTGATGGCGTTCCTGAAGAAGATCCTAGCGAAGCTCTCGGCCAACACAACCTCTACTCCCGCGTACTTGAGGGCCAGGGGGGCCTGCTCCCTGCTCGAGCCGTAGCCGAAGTTCCTCCCCGCCACTATGATCCTCCTCTCCCTGACCTTCACCGGAAACTCCGGGTCCAGATCCTCCATGGCGTGCCTCCTGAGGACCTCGGGATCAGCCCCGTGCTTCAGGTAGCGGGCCGGGATTATCACATCGGTATCGACATCGTCGCCGTACTTGATCACCCTCCCCCTTATCACGATACCACCTCCCTCGGATCGGTCACCCTGCCCGTCAGGGCGCTGGCCGCCACGGTGCTAGGACTGGCGAGGTAGACCCGGGACTCGGGATGGCCCATCCTCCCTCTGAAGTTCCTGTTGGACGAGGATATGCCAACCTCACCCGGTCCCAGCACGCCGAGATGGGCGCCCAAGCAGGGCCCGCAGCTCGGGGGCCCCACAGCCGCCCCACTCTCCACCAAGGACTCTATGAGCCCCATCCTCAGGGCCTCCCTGTACACCCTGCGGCTCCCAGGTATGACGATGAGCCTGACCCTCTCGCTCACCTTCCTCCCCCTCAGGATCCTCACTGCCGCCTTCAGATCGCTCAGCCTCCCCCCGGTGCAGGAGCCTATGAAGGCCTGGTCTATCTCCTCGTCCACCTCGCTCGCGGCCCTGACGTTGGCGGGGGAGTGGGGGGCGGCCACCAAGGGCTCTAAGGAGCTCACATCGAAGGTCAGCTCCTCCTCGAAGCTACCCCTGTCCGAGTACTCCGGCCTCGGCGGCTTGGAGGCCCTCCCCTCGAGGTATCGGAAGGTGACCTCGTCCGGAGAGATGAATCCCGTCTTCGCCCCGGCCTCGACCGACATGTTGGTGAGCACGAACCTCTCATCCATCTCCAGCTCCCTCACAGCCGGCCCATCGAACTCCAGTACCTTGTAAATGGCTCCATCAGTTCCTATCGTCGATATCACCTTCAGGATGAGGTCCTTGGCGTGCACTAGGGGGGGAAAGGATCCCTCGCCCCTTATCAGGATGGTGGGGGGCACTTTGAACCACAGCCTGCCGAGGGCCATGGCTGCGGCCATCTCCGTGGCCCCTATCCCGACCGCGAAGGCACCCAAGGCGCCCGATGTGGGGGTGTGGGAGTCCGTACCCACGACCACGTCCCCGGGGACCACATGCCCCTCCTCCGGCATGACGACGTGGCATATCCCTCCCCTCCCCACCTCGTAGTACGAGCCGAAGCCGAACCTCCTGTGGAACTCCCTGAGCCTCATGCTGAGGATCGCGGACTCTATGTCCTTCGCGGGGACGAAGTGATCCTGTATCGCCACCACCCTCTCGGGATGCTTCACCCCCGCGCCTATCTCGTTCAGCGCGTCCTCGACCAGCGCCCCCATGGGGTCATGGGTCATGTAAACGTCTATCTCGGCCTCCACTATGTCGCCCACGCTCACGTCCCTGCCAGAGGCCCTGGCCAGTATCTTCTCAATCGCCGTCCTCAAGGGTCATCACCTTGTTCAGGGCGTCGACCAGCGCCTCTATGCTGGCATCAACTATGTCGTCGCTGAGGCCGAACCCCTCAGCAGCGAGCCCGTTGGACTCCACCCTGACGTAGACCTCCCCAACAGCCT
>WAOH01000188.1 GCA_015521385.1 Thermoproteota archaeon | reverse complement strand
ACCGAGGGAGACGTGATAATGATAGATGCTAAGGACGGCAGGGTCTCAAAGGTGGGCAGATCAACCGAATCCTTCTCCTACGATTTAGAGGCTGAGCAGCTCGTTCCGAGGCCAGACGGCCCCGTCCTCAAGGAGAAGGAGTTCGTGTACGTGCTCACCTTGGACGATCTGGACAGGATGGTGGCTAGGAGGAGGGGCGGTGGCCTGTTCTCCCTTCTCTTCGGGGTCGAGGAGAAGGAGATAGATCCGGAGGTTAGGGTCGCGGTCGATCAGCAGGTGAAGGAGTGGGTCGAGATGGGCAGGGCGGAGATAGTGCCCGGGGTGATGTTCATCGACGACGCCCACCTGATGGACATAGAGGCCCTGAGCTTCATTTCAAGGGCCATGGAGAGCGAGCTCGTTCCCATCATAGTGATGGCCACCAACAGGGGGATCACCAAGATCAGAGGGACGGAGATAGAGGCCCCCTTCGGGATGCCCTTGGATCTCTTGGACAGGCTCGTGATAATAACCACTGATAAGTATAGTAGGGAGGAAGTGAGCCACATACTAAAGATAAGGGCCAAGGAGGAGGGAGTGAAGCTGGCTGAGGACGCCCTCGATCTCCTAACCGAGTTAGGAGCCGAGAAGTCGCTTAGGTACGCTGTTCAGATCCTCGGCATAGCCGGCGTGAAAGTAAGAGCCAGAGGAGGCGAGGAGATAGGAAGGGATGACGTTGAGGAGGTGGCTAAGAGGTTCAGCGACGTAAGGGAAGCGGTAAACCATCTGAAGAGGTACGAGGAGGAGCTACTCAAATGACCCTACCTCCCTCCAATTTTGAAGAGCACGCATCTCTCCCCTTGGAAGACTGGCTGGGCTCTCAACCTCCTAACTAGGGCTTCAACCTTCGATGTCAGTGGTGAGGGGCCCTTCGGCTGGGATCCGGGGTGGCCCGGTCCCTGACGGGGCTGACATATCAGCATGTAACCGGCCCCCTCGGGCGTGGATGTGACATTAAAGCTGATCGTCTCCGCCCAGTACCTGATCTTCACATCGGGAACGAAGACGGATGAGCTGTACCTATCAAGAATATACTTCATCTCGTTGAACGTCCCCACGTCTATGGTGGGCCTGACGGTCGATGCCAGGGCGAACCCCGATGAGGCTATCAGAACCAGCGCTAGAGCTGCTAGGATCCTCCCCCCTCCCGCCTCGGCTTTCCCTCTGGAGAGGACGGCTGACAAGGGTATACCTCCTAGGTTGCGAAATCTCATCACCCATCCCCTTCTGTAAACGGGCAAGCTGAACAGGAGGGAGACGAGACCGAGAGAGCCGAGTATGTGCTCCCTGCTCTCGTACCAGGACAGGAGGAGGAGCAAGGACGCCGCCAAAGGTACCACATCCAGTAACCCGGAGGGACCCACGTCACCCTCAGCCACCTGCTCCACCAAGGCCACACCCTTGGATACATCCCCTCCTACTATCCAAGGCTGTAGGAAGGCTAGGGCGAGGAAGATTGAACTTATTGAGGCCAGCGCTGCGGCCCTCCTGTCCCTCCTCAGCAACGCATAGAGCAGGGACAGGCCCACCGTGAATCCGAAGTCCAGAATGTGGGTGTGAGCATGACCAGGAGCACGGAGGCCGCAGCGCCGACCAGATCCCCCAACCTCCCCCTTCTCTCGTACCTGATCGCGAAGAAGAGCCATGAGAATACCCATATGAGACCGAAGGCATTCTTGATGAAATCGGTGACGAGCCTCACGGTATAATAGGAGGTGGTGAGGGCCAGAGCTCCCAGAGCAGCAGCCTCATCATCCCCATCCACCTCCCTGAAGTATAAGAAGGCCGGGATGAACATGAGTGAGGATATTACCGGGACCCCCACCTTCACCGCTAGGATATTGTCCCCTGTAGCGAAGTAGAAGGGTAGCAGCAGGTAAAAGGTCAGCGGGGGGTCTGGGTGTCTGAGGATCCAGTAACGGGCTATCCAGCTCACCTGGGCTGAGTAGTAGGGTCCATCTATTAGGGGGAGCAGCGGAGTTTTGAAGTAGGCGTACAGGTAAAGGATCAGAGGTACGAGGAGGAGAAGCATGTACCCCTTCATCCCTTTAGCCATTTCTCCACCTCCTCCTTGAGGAATTCGGGGAGTTCCTCGAACGGAATGACGGTGACCCTCCCCCTGATATAGGGTAAGTACCTCTCCTCCGACTTGCTAACTGCCAGCACTCCTCCCTCGAACAGGTAGTATGAGATCTCACCAATTACCTTGAGCGGAATCGCCTTCTCGGGGGTCACTCCCTTCAACCTCTCCTTGGCGTCCTCGATCTTCAAGGCCATCCCTCGCCGAATTAGCCTGCAGCATGAATGTACTTCGCTTTCTCCTATATCAAACTTTTTCATGCCAATGCCTGCCTGAACTTGGGTGATAGCACGAAAGCTAGTTGGAAGCTACTGACCGTCGTAATCACGCTGATGGTAATACCCCTCCCTCTACCGAGGCTGAGCGCCCAAGGTACGCTGACCTGGTACGACCCCTTGGAGGAACCGCAGCTACCTCAATTAGATGTGAAGGCCATGCACATATCTTGGAACGGGAATATCACACTCACCTTCGAGTTCTACGGGACCCCCACAGCGGAGAACTTCACAGTAATAGGTAACGTGTATCTGGACAGATTGGTGGAGGGCGAGGGTGTACCTGAGGGCGACATTAAGGGAGCGGACTACAGACTGGTCTTCTCGGTGAACCCCAATCAGACTGCCTGCTCAGTTCAGAGATTCAACCCCCTGAAGAACGAGTGGGACCTGCTGGCAGCCCTCTGCTGGGTCAAGATGGAAGGGGGGAAGGTCATACTTACAACTCCCAATGTGACGAAAACCTTCCCGAACGGTGAGTTCGGGGTCAAGGCATATATGTGGATGGTAGAGAGGGATGACTTCAACTGGGTAACTTACAAGCTGAAGAAGGAAGGGGAAGCTAAGGTAGACGGGAAGCTAGGGGACTACGGTGCCCCCATCATACTCGATCCTGTAGGGGATGCCGATAGGATAGCCGATTACAAGGAGCTATACGCCAAGGACAATTTCTACAACCTCTACTTCGCTATAGTACCGGTCGATGGGCTGGGATGCGAGCTGAGGGGTTACGGGGCGAGGCTGGAGAGGTTCTTCAATGTGTACGTGGACGCTGACCTTAACAGGAGCAACGGCCACGAGCTGTGGGAGGGCTACCTATATGAGTGCAACCTAACTGGGAGAACTTGGGAGAGACTGCCCACCAAAACTCTGTACGTCGCAAACCCTGCCCTTAGAAGGAAGGGTGTTATGGTCGGTGACGTGTTTGAGTCCTACGTGTACTTGGGCCCGGTGAGGAAGCAGATAGTCGACCACGACAGGCAGTTCGGCCTGCGCGCCAGCGTGATGACTAGGTTTATGGACGCGGTTCCTGACAAGGGTTGGCTCGTGTATCGCGGGGACCACCTCTCTCCGAGCATGTTCGAGGTGACGGGCCCGGAGGTTGACATGAGCCTGAACAACGATCTCTCAGGCAAGTTCAAGGCCTTTGGGAAGGCATCAGGAATCTACAGAATAACCTTGGGCGGACCTGCTGTCAATCCTTCCTATGGGGAACCGATTAAATTCGTTAAGGGGGAGAACGGCCTCTTCTACGGTATCGAAGTTAATAACGTGACCTACTGGGCGTCCTATGGCCGCAGGGACTTCGCTGTAGTCGGGGTCCACAGGGCCGGGGAAGGTATGTACATCACCGCCGCCGGTGTGACTAGGTTCGGTACCAGAGCAGCCCTGATCTGGCTCAGCGAGAACATGCCGCTGTTAAGCGAGGGTGTCTACGTCCTAAGCTGGATGGACGACGGTGACGGAAGGGTAGAGATCAACGAGATAGGGGTGGTGGCGGTTGAAGGATCCTAGACTCGTGCCGGTTGAGATCGCAGTCATGCTCCTCCAGGAGATCCCGCAGAAGATGCTCCGTGGAATAGACCTGAAGGGAATTAAGACCGAGGCCCAGACCCTCGTCTACAGCTTCATGACCCTGGAGGATCTGGCCGAGCAGGGGATGCTGGACGCGCTGGTCTCCAAGGGGCGGGAGCTGATCCCCGTCTGGAGGGATCTGAGGGCCAAGGCCAAGGCCCCATCCGAGGCCCTGAACGCGGCCAAGGTGAGGTTCGCTGCCATCACCTTAACGGGGGTCCCCAACCGTGTGGGTAGGGAACCTAGGTTGTACAGCGGGGTAGATTCCCTCTGGGGCACCATAGTGTCTGTCAAGCCATTCGATGGACTCAGGGCGACCGTGGTTGACGCGGGCGAGAGGTTCGACGTGGTCACTAACTTGCAGGCGAGGGAGGAGGAGATAGTCGCCTTCGCCATACTCCCCCCGAGGAGGTTCGACTCGTACGTCTCCGAGGGCATGTTCATAGAGGCGGAGGGGGAGGGTAGGAGCGGTCAACCCGCCGTACCCACCGAGAGGGGAAAGGGAGCAATAGAGGCCGTGCTGAGGGAGGAGGCAGCAAGGCTCAAGGTGAAGATATAGAAATCAGCCCCCACCCTTCAACTCTTTCAAAAGCTCCCACCAGAAGAGGTAATCCTGCTCGGCCCTGCCCAGCTCCGAATTCCCGCTTCCGAGGTAGGAGTCCCACCTCTCAGCGTATTCCAGCAGGAGATCGTCGTGATACCACCTCCCCAAGAAGTGGAGGAGCCTCACGTGCAGCCTGTGATAGCTCTCATCAGCCTTCCCGTGCTTCGTGGAGTAGAGGGACCAGTTCCCGGTATCGTAGTCCGGGAGCATCCTATGCAGGGTTCTCAGCCCTTCCATGATGAGCCGGCGGCACCTCACATCATCCGTGAGGTAGCTGTATATGGTCAGCCCCTTCAGGGACAGCATGAAGCCGTTTAGCACGAGATCATCGGGGGCATTGGAATATTCCAAGAAGAACCTCCCGTAGGAGGTATTTATCGCGAATCCCCCCTCCTCTCTGGGAATGAAGAAGCTGTTCGCGAATCCCCTGGCCGCCCTAAGGAACCTCGGATCCCCGAACTTCCTGTAAGCTATGGCGTAGTAGCCTGCGGCCAACCCTTGACTCAGAGAAGAGTTCCAGGGGATTCCGGGTGACTCCCACTGAAAGTAGAAGTTGAAGAACAGCGCTCCATCCTTCTCCTCGGAATAGGTGAGCATCCAATCCATTATCTCCTTGAACTCGCTCCAGTTACCCCTGTACTGGAGGGCCTCAGTGGCTAGGTTCATGGCATTCGTCGGGTGTACGTTGAAGCCTTGGCCCCTTATGTAGACGAGTGGAACCGCAAAACCCCTCGGTCTGTACCTCTCGAACTCCGATGGCATTCTGACCATCTCGAAATACTCTAAATCCGCCCTGAGGGAATCGAGGAGCTGTCTCCTGGCGACCTCCCTGTCGTAGACTAGGTGCAGCCTTGCCAAGGTGTCCAAGACATCGGCTAGGATGTAATCGCCCTTGTATCCCTCGACAGGTCTGTGCTCGCGATTCAATATCGTTGGAACTAGGATCAGAATTGACAGCGCTAGAGAAGCAAGGAGGATCCGCTCACGCTTCCTGAGCATCGGCAGCGAGCCTCCAGTCAACCACCTCATCCTCGTAGAAGGATAGGGGGCACACCTCGTTGCACACCCCACATTTAGTGCACCTGTCGGGATGGATGCATGCCTTCTCACGTATTTCGATAGCACCGAACTCGCAGTATTCCCCGCACACCCCGCATCCCGTGCAAGCGGATCTCGCGATCAGGCCCTTCAGCCTTCCCACGTCGCCCCTGTATGAGATGAGCCCCTCCCCTGAGCTCACGACCTCCGCCTCGAAGTCCCTTCCCGATACCCTCCCATTCGAGACCGATCCCACGCTGTGGGCCAGTGACAGGAAGGTCTCCTCGTCGAAGGGGTTGATTTTCAATAGGTTCCCGCGCGACTCGACGGTCACCAGTGATCTTCTCACCTCAGGACATAACTGCAGCATCCTACTGGGCGGACGGATCCACCTCCACATCCCGTACTTGATCCAGCAGGCATCTAACCCCTCCCTCGACGCGTAGTCCGAGAGGAACGAATGCCACTGCTCCCAGAGGTCCGGGTACGACTTCTCCAGCTTGACGAATTCGGAGAGCCTCGATGCCGGGCAGAGGTAGCACCCCAACCTCTCGAATCCCCTCTCGTACAGGGGGTTTACCCTGACGGATCTCAGCTTGAGGTACAGCCAAGTCTGAAGGGCGCTCCAATCATTAATCGGAGCCCCCGTCACGAAACCGGGAAGCCATCTGTTCCTCCAAATCGGCGGGCTCGCCATCCTGGCTGAGGATTCGAACCTCCTCTGACCCACAAGAGTTAATCCCGGAGCCAGGGCCTTCAACGCCCTGTAGGTCGGGAGGAGCTTTATCACCTTGCAGCACCACCTGTAATCCCTGGCAGGGGGCCCGAACCCGCCGACGTACCTCCAGAAGGCATCCCCAGCGTCGCCCACCAGGTCGTACCCCGTATCCTCCACGAATCTCAGCGTCTCGGGAAGCTCCAGACCCGTGTCGTTGAAGTAGACTAGGTGATTTACACCACTCCTCCTCACGATCTCTAGAAGGGCCGAGCTGTCCTTCCCCCCGGAGAACGACACTATGACCCTACTCGTCCGTTTCGACGCTCTCCACACGAACCTGATGGCCTTCGATTCGTTAGAGAGTATGCATGGCTCGTTCACCCTCAAAACCCTGTCCCAACTGCTCCTCTCCTCTATGAGTTCCTCCCTTGGCTTGAATACCCGGACAACTACGTACCTATCCCCCAACCTCTCCGCGAGCCCGTTCTTTAGCAGTTTGAACTTCGGGCCTCCCTCAGCGTACCCTATCGCTTCTCCCCTCTTCCCCTCTATGGGTAGGAACTCCATTCTATGGCCTATCCTGTCAATGGAATGCTCCAGAGGCTTGAAGTACCACCTCATCTCATACAGATCGAAGAAGAGGTGTCCGAGAACTCCTCCATCGGATATCACCTCGTATGCCGTATCTAGATAAGGTGCCCTGCCGAACAGGACGACGTCGCTCCGTATCAGCTCATTATACGCCCCGGAGCCGAACTGTTCATCCACGATCCGCCTTAGTAGGCTCATGTCTGCCCTAGTCGCGGGTCTGGGGTCGCTGGTCTTTGAAGTCGGAACTATCCTGACCTCCCATTCAGCGCATCCTCTAGAAACAACGGGTACATTCTCCTGAACGCTCCAGTACAACCTCATTTCCGCTCAACTTTTTATTAGATCGATTCACGAGGGCGGGATGCCACTTAAGGAGCTCAACGTCAATGTCCCTTATATAATTCGCGTCGGCAGGGGGACCCTCTCCGAGACACCGTCCCTGATCTCGGAAATGATGGGAGAGCGGCGAAGTACCCTGATTCTGGGCAGTTCGAGCGTGTGGCCCGAGGTGGAGTGGCTCTCGTCCGAGCTCCGCGCCGCCGGCTTTGGAGTCAGGGTGGCCAAGGTGAGAGCGGCGTCCCCCGAAGAAGTTTCCAGGCTAGTGGGTGAGGGCAGGGGTTCCTCCCTCGTGATCGGCATAGGTGGGGGGAGGAATCTGGACGTCGCCAAAGCAGTGGCCCACGAGCTCGGGGCCAAGCTCGCCTCCATACCGACCACCACATCCACCGATGCCATGGCAACCCCCTTCGCCATCCTATGGGAGGATGGTAGGTCCAAGGCGGTCAGAGGAGCCACACCCCTGCTGCTCGTGGCTGACCTGGACCTGATATGGAGGGCCCCCGATAAGCTCCAGTTCTCGGGGTTCGGCGACTATCTCGCCAAGGTGACCGCCCTTCCCGACTTGGAGCTGGCTTATATGCTGGGTAAGGAGGAGAACTTCAGCCCGGTGGCCGTATCGATGGCTTACCAGTTCACGGATATTCTGGTTGAGGTGGCCGACGGGATACCGGCCAGGGACGAGGAGGTGTGGAAGCTCTACGTCCTCCTCCTGGCCTTGGATGGCATGCTGATGAGCATGTGCAATACCACTAGGATAGCTGCGGGCAGCGAGCACCTCTTCGCTTACGCCTTGGAGGAGGTATCAGGGAGAAAACTCCTGCACGGGGAGACCGTTGGCCTCGGTGCGGCCCTGCTGGCACCCCTCCACGGCATAGACAGGGAGTACGTCCTTGACGCCTTGGACAGGGCGTCTCTCCCCACCAGCTTCGTTGACCTAGGCGTTTCTAGGGATGAGGTGGTCACAGCGCTCACCATCGCCCACAAGATGAGGAACTGGTACACGGTCTTGGGGGAGGGGATAAGCCGGGAGGCCGCCGAGAGGCTGGTTGAAGGCCTCGCTTAACCCCTTTTAACTCTCATTGAGTTTCTTGGCTATCTCCTTGGCCCTCCTAGTTGCGGCCTCGACGGCTTTCATTACAGCTGTCCTAATCCCGCTCTCCTCCAAGTAAAATATGCCCTCTATGGTCGTTCCGGCCGGGGTGAGGACCATCTCCTTGATCTCCGCCGGGTGCCTCCCAGATTCGAGGTAGAGCTTGGCTGTCCCGAACACGGTGTAGGCGGAGCTCAGATAGGCGAAATCCCTCGGCAAACCCACCTTCAGACCAGCGTAAGCCATGGCCTCTATCAGGGTCGCTATATAGGCCGGTCCGCTCCCGCTCAACGCGGTGACCGCGTCCATGAGCTCCTCATCCACCTCGTGGGCTTCTCCCATCTCCCTCAGGAGCTGCACGACCACCGCTTCATCCTTAGAGTCCAGATCGGGCCCCTTCGAGTAGGCGGTGAAGGACGCCTTCACCATGACGGCTATGTTTGGCATGGCCCTCACTACCTTTGCCTTCGGCGCAGCGGCCTTCAACTTCTTTATCGGAACGGCCGCGGCGACGGATATCACTATCTTCCCCTCGACGAGATCGGAAATGTCCCTAAGCACATCGACCGCCTTGTAGGGCTTGACGGCGATTATCACGATGTCCGAGTTGGCTGCGACCTCCCTGTTATCGCTCGTCACCTTGACACCTAATCTCCTCAATTCCTCCAGCTCGTGGACCTTCCTCCTGGAGGCCATCACGGACCATCTACCGCTCTCAGCCAGGACCTTGGCGATTGCGGATCCGATCTGTCCCGCCCCTATGACACCGACGTTCCTCATATTCGCTAACCCTGATAAGGTCCCTTAAAAATTGAGTGTGGAATGGGGCTCGAGCCCCTACAGCGCGAGGGAGTAGAGGCCGTCCTCGGATCTCTTAACTATCCCCTTCTTAGCGAGAGACCTCATCTTGGCTGCTACCTTCTGGGGTGAGAAGCCAGCCTCTTTCGCTATCTCACCGCACTTGGCGGGCTTTCCAATCTTTTCCATGGCTTCTAAGATCTTCTTGGCATCTTCATCGACGTCTAGACTCTCTATCTTGCTCTTTCCGGTCTTCTTGGTCTTTGTCTTCTTACTGGCAGCTTTCTTGGTGCTCTTAGACTTGCTACCCCTCTTCTTACAGGGCATTAGATCACCTTTCGCTGGGATCCACATGCAAAATTAATACTTTACTCTTGAAATCTGTGATTACGGCAAGGGAATCCACGAGGGAATCGGAATCTCATACTATTAAGATCTTTAACCCTCGTGGTGAGACGGCTTCCTTGCCTATTTACGTCGAACGTTGAATTACATCTATTAAATATGATATGGCCGTAAATGTTGGTGGGGCCATGATCAAGGTGATCGATTGGAACAATTTCCCCGATGTCCCTGAGGGTTTCTCCAAGTTAGATCTCGCTGAGGTTAAGAGGGTCTACGATTACGAGCTCCCTCCCCTCGTAGTATATGCTGGAGTGGCTGAGGATCGAGAGGGCCGTGTCATCCCCGTCGTCGCCGTGGTGGAAGAGGGCACGGGTATGGCCAAGCTCTATGTCTTGGAGAAAGGGGAGGAGAGCGTAGAGAGAGAACTCATAGCTTCTCTCGTGTGAGGTACTTTTTTCTTTTTACTGAACCCCTTCCGCGGGGTGGTTCTGTTGATCCGACGTATAGCGGTTTTAGGAGCCGGCACGATGGGGCACGGTATTGCCCAAGTAGCTGCCATGGCCGGATACGAGGTGGTAATGAGGGACATAAAGGAGGAATTCGTTCAGAACGGGCTTAACAGGATAAGGGCCAGCTTGGAGAAGTTCGTCAAAAAGGGCAAGATGTCGGAGGAGGAGATGAACGAGGTACTTTCCAGAATAAAGACGACTATAGATCTAGAGGAGGCGGTCAGGGACGCGGATTTCATAATAGAGGCCATCCCAGAGGTATTTGACCTTAAGGCAGATACGTTCAGGACGGTGGATTCCGTCGCACCCAGACACGCCGTGATGGCCACTAACACTAGCAGCCTCCCCATAACCGAGCTGGCGGCGGTTACCTCTAGGCCCGACAAGTTCGTCGGGATGCACTTCTTCAACCCTCCACAGCTGATGAAGCTCGTGGAGGTGGTCAGGGGAGAGAAGACCTCTGATGAAACGGTCAATCTCACGGTCGAGCTCGCGAAATCCATGGGAAAGGTACCAGTGGTCGTGGCCAAGGATGTGCCGGGGTTCATCGTGAACCGGGTCCTGGTGAGGTGGCTGAACGAGGCATGTCTCATCATGGAGAGGGAGGGAGTGGATAAGCTTCTCATTGACGCGGCGCTCAAGGGTAGGGCCGGACTCCCCATGGGGGCGTTCGAGCTATCGGACTTCATCGGCTTGGATGTGATGAGGGATATAATCGACGCCATGGTTCAGAGGGGGTTTACCCTCACCCCCTGCAAGAGCTGGAGGGAACTTCCCGAGGGCGGAAAACTGGGGAGGAAGAGCGGACAGGGCTTTTATGACTGGTCATCGGGGAGACCTAACATTCCCGCCGATCCCGAGGCACCTTTCGATCCGCTAGAGGTCCTGAGCATGGCCATAAATGAGGCGGCATGGCTCGTGAGGAACGGTGTCGCCTCGGCAGATGATGTGGATAGAGCTGTGGTGCTGGGACTGAATTTCCCCAAGGGACCGCTTAGAATGGCGGATGAGATCGGACTGGACAGGGTGAAGGCGGTCATTGAGGCCAAGAAGGAGAAGTACGGACTCCCGGAGTATGAAGTAGACCCCCTCATAGCAGAGAAGGTGGATAGAGGGGAGCTAGGCGTGAAGTCCGGTAGGGGCTTCTTCGACTACGGCCTCAGGGAGAAGGAGTTCGGACCGGTCCTGTACCGGGAAACTCCGCCAATAGCTAGGATCGTTGTCAACAGACCGGATAAACTGAACGCCATCAACGAAGAGGTCGTGGAGGGAATAATGTCGGCGCTTGACGAGGCCGAGGGAGATGCCGTGAGGGTTGTGGTGATCACGGGAGAGGGCAGGGCATTCAGTGCCGGGGCCGATGTAACTATGTTCAAGGATCTAACGCCCATCGAGGCCTTTGAGCTCTCAAAGAAGCTTAACGAGGCTTTCAGGAGGATCAGGGAGTTCCGAAAACCGGTCATCGCCATGGTGAACGGTTTCGCCTTGGGAGGGGGCCTGGAGCTTGCGATGGCCTGCGATCTCAGAATAGCTAGCGATAAAGCCCAGTTCGGTCAGCCTGAGATAACGCTGGGAATAATAACGGGAGCGGGTGGGTCGTACAGGCTCCCTGAACTGGTAGGAGTGGCCAAGGCCAAGGAATTGCTGTTCACGGGGGATCTCATAGGGGCTGAGGAGGCCCTGAGGATAGGGCTGGTGAATCGGGTCGTTCCCCACGATAAATTGGAGGAGGAGACCAGGTCCTTGGCAATGAAGATAGCAGAGAGACCGGCGAAGGCCCTGGAGATATATAAGGCCCTCCTGAACGGTACCAATCTGGATATGGAGACCCTGGCCTTCGGGCTCGTTTTCGGCACCGAGGACTCAAAGGAAGGGATAAACGCCTTCTTGGAGAAGAGGAAGCCCGAGTTTAAGGGTAAGTGATCCCTACCTTACTCCTCCTCATCTTTTTGGTGAAAAAGTAGGGGTGTTTCAGACCTGAACTATGTATATGTCCTTGCAGGCCTTAACGGCGTCGTAGGGAATGGTCCTCCGCTCACCTCTCCTGCCGGTGGAGACAACAAGGGCCGCTAGCCTCCCCTCCACGTCGTCGAAGACGAAGTCCTCCGTTACCCCAAGATACTGGCCATCGCTCGTGTAGACTTGCATCTCATACAACTCAGATATCTTCCTAGCCATGCGAATCACCTCAGGATGATCCTGGCGTCGACGACCTTGATTCCCTTGGGATAGGCGATGACCGGATTTAAATCCATCTCGGCTATCTCCTCAAGGTCGATTCCGATCTGACCCACCTTCATGAGGGCATCCTTGAGGGCCTCTAAATCGACCGGTTCCATTCCCCTGAAACCGGTTAGCAGCCTATAGGCCTTGATCTCCCTTATCATGGAATCGGCGTCGTACTCGGTCAGGGGAGCGACCCTGAAGGATACGTCCCTGTACACCTCGACGAATATGCCGCCCAGCCCGAACATGACCGTGGGACCGAACTGGGGATCCCGGATCAGGCCTATTATCAGCTCCAGACCCTGGGGAGCGAACTCCTGAACGAGTATGCCCGTTATCCTCGCGTTGGGCACCTTAGCCTTCACGCTCTCTAGGATTTCCCTGTAGGCGCTTCGGACATCCTCCTCCGTCTTCAGGTTCACCTTCACTCCACCCACATCGCTCTTGTGGATCACATCAGGTGACACGATCTTCAGTACCACCGGAAGGCCTATCTCCCTAGCGGCCTCGACAGCCCCATCCTCGCTCCTAGCTAGTCGTATTTTGGTCACGGGTATGCCGTAGCTCCCTATGAGCTCCTTTGCCTCATGTTCAAGGAGGACCTTCCTCCCCTCCTCCTTAGCTCTGGCAATGATCTCCCTCGGATCCAACGAGATCACCGGTAGATCCGACGGACATAGTAAATAAAGTTGTCACGCCCCATTGTTTCAAGAGAAGGGGTCAGGGCCACCACAGACCCTTCTTCAACCTCTTCAGCTTGAGGATGCTTCTCGTGACCCTCTTGGTGGGCCTCTCCTTCTTAACCTTCCCAGCCTTCTCGGGTTTCTCTTCCTCCTCCTTCTCCTCCGGTCTAGCTCTCAAGGCCTCCTTAGGGACGTAGTACCTTCCAGCCCTGTCCTTCTCCAATAAGCCCGTCACGACTAGGGCCTCGAGTCTGGAGTATGCGAGGGATATGGGGACCTCGGCCTCTATCGCGACCTTCTCCAGCCCGACGGGTCCGCCATTGAAGTTCCTCAGTATTATATCGAGCTCCCTCCTCATCTTCGGCGGGGCCTTCTTCACGTAATCTATGATCTCCCTCTCGGCATCCAGCACCTTGTCGAACACGTACATATCGACCCTGCTTCTACCCAGTATGACGGCGACGTCGAGGCTCTTGGAGAGGAGTTCTAGCAGCCTCGCGGGATTCCCTTCGGCGATCCGATTGGCTGCAAGCACGACATCCTCGGTTAGTGGGTCTAGGGGTGACTCCGGTTCCCTGGCCCTGAACTTGCTCAACCTCTTGGAGACCAAGCTGATCGCCTCGTCGTCGGTTAGGGGGGGCAGGGCTATCCTCTCGTGCACCCTCGACGTCAGTGCCGGAAACCTCTTGTCCAACTCCTCGTAGGACTCATCGCTCATGGCCATGACCACGAGTATTCCCTCTGGCATCACGGACACTATCTCCCTTATCATCTCGAAGAAGAAGAATGACCACCTCTCATCGGCGTACATCATATTGTGCACGTCGTCTAGCAGCAGCGCGGAGGGTGCTATAGAGTCCAGAGACTTCACTATCATCCTCCCCGCCTCTGCAGGGGACGTCTTCAGCTGATCGAGCTCCTCATCCGTGAGGCTCTCGGGCATCCCCAGCAGGACCTTCTTCAGGGCCTTCGTTATGCTCCTAGAGAGTTCGTAGGAGGTTATGAGCAGGTTGTCTATTATGTCTGGCCCCTCCACGACCGATATCTCCTGATAGATGGAATCTAGCTCCGCGTTCGTGTAGGAGAACTTGAGCAGGTGGAGCCTCAGGCTCCTCCCGGATCCGGGAGGACCGGTCAGCGCGACGAAAGCGGACGCCACCCCCGACATGGCCTCAGCCGCGAGGGAGTCGAGTATGTCATCCACCCACTGCTTGCTGAATATGGAACTGGGATCCTCCAGCTCGATGATAGACGACCTCAAGAAGGGGTTCCTGTACAGCCCCAAGAGCTGGTGGTAGTGGCTCGGGCTGGCGGACAACTTTTATCATCTCCCAGCTTGCGAAGCCTATCTCCCTTAAAAAAGCTCGGGAAATCGGTGGGATTCAGACTGACGTCGCAGATCATTAACCCAAGGATCGATCGGACGTCAGGTGGATCCCGATTCCAGCCAGGAGATTAGCTTCCCGATATCCTCCTCCCTGGACCTCCCCCTCAGCCTCGGGAACATGAACAGGTACCTGCCCCTCTCAGTAGCGATCTCTACCGTATCCATCGAAGCCGTGGGATCGAGGCGCTCTGAATCGGTTGGGATAGTCGGGAGGCGAGTGGACGGTCCCAGTCCTTGGACGGCTGACCCCTCGATAGGCGCCCGGTGCCTCCCATCCACCAGCAATCCTCAACCTTTTTAACTCCGGTAGTGAGGGACCCATGACGGTAGGTGATAGGATTTGCAGAAGTATAAGAAGGTTATAGAGCACCTGCAGGGCCTTATGAGGGATCCCCGGAACATAAAGAACATAGGCATCATCGCCCACGTAGATCACGGCAAGACTACGCTCTCCGACAACCTGCTCTCGGCTGCGGGAATGATTAGCGACAAGATGGCTGGTGAGATGCGAGCGCTGGACTACCACGAGATAGAGCAGGCCAGGGGTATAACGATAAAGGCAGCCAACATCTCCCTCTACTACCAGAAGGACGGCAGGGAGTACGCGATCAACCTAGTGGACACGCCCGGCCACATAGACTTCACGGGCCACGTCACCCGCTCGCTCAGGGTCATCGACGGGGCCATAGTCGTGGTCGACGCCGTGGAGGAGGTCATGGTCCAGACAGAGACTGTGACTAGGCAGGCTCTGGAGGAGAGGGTGAGACCGCTCCTCTTCATAAACAAGGTGGACAGGCTCATAAAGGAGCTCAAGCTCACCCCCCAGGAGGTCCAGCAGAAGATACTCAGGATAATAAGGGAGTTCAACAACCTAATCGAGGCGTACGCGGAGCCGGAGTTCAGGGACAAGTGGAAGGTCAGGTGGGACAACGACAGCGTGGCTTTTGGCTCCGCCCTACATGGTTGGGGCCTCACCAACTCGATAGCGGCCAAGAAGGGGATCAAGTTCTCGGACATAATAGACTCGTACGCAGAGGACCCCGATGGAGTCATCCTGAGGAAGGAGCTACCCGTTCACGAGGCCCTCTTGGACATGGTCACCCTGCACGTTCCGAGTCCGGTGGAAGCGCAGCCCTACAGGATAGACAGGCTGTGGAAGGACCAGCACGATGAGGAGATAGTCAGGGCGCTGAAGTCCTGCGATCCCAATGGCCCACTCATCGTCGGAGTCAACGCCGTCAGGGTCGATCCCCACGCTGGCGTGGTCGTCACGGGAAGGGTATTCAGCGGTACCCTCAGGGAGGGGGAGGAGGTCTACCTGCTCAACGCGAAGAAGAAGCAGAAGATCCAGCAGACCAGCATCTACATGGGTCCGTACAGGCTCAGAATGGAGGAGATCCCCGCTGGCAATATAGCGGCGGTCCTCGGACTGACCTCCGCCAGCTCCGGCGAGACCGTGATAGCCCCCGAGATAAAGGACAGGGTGCAGCAGGGATTCGAGGCTATTAGGTACGTAACCGAGCCGGTGGTGACCGTGGCGGTCGAGGCCAAGAACCCGCAGGACCTGCCCAAGCTCATAGACACCCTGAGGAAGCTCACCCTCCAGGACCCGAACCTGGTGATGATCCACAACCAGGAGACGGGAGAGATCCTTCTCAAGGGAACCGGGGAGCTCCACCTCGAGATCTCCCTGTACGAGGTTAAGAAGGCAGGGCTCGAGTTCGAGGTCAGCGAGCCCACCGTGGTCTACAGGGAGAGCGTCAAGGGACAGAGCGAGGTGGTGCTGGCCAAGTCGCCCAACAAGCTGAACAGGCTCTGGGTGACCGCCTCACCCTTGGACGAGAAGGTGATCAACCTCATACGGGAGAGGAAGGTAAACGAGAGGATGGACAGCAGGAGCATAGCCAAGGTGCTCAGGGAAGAGGGAGGAATGGAGACCGACGATGCTAGGAATGTCTGGAAGATAGACGAGGAGAACTACAACCTCTTCATAAACAGGACGGTCGGAGTGCAGAGGCTGGATGAGGTCAGGGAGATCCTGAAGCAGGGATTCATGTGGGTCATGAGGGAAGGGCCCCTGGCTGGGGAGCCCGTCATGGGCGTGGCCATAAGGCTCGTCAACGCCATGATCCACGAGGACCCAGCCCACAGGGGTCCGGCGCAGCTCACTCCGGCCATAAGGAGAGCCATATTCGGCGCGATGCTGAGCGCCGATCCGGTGCTGCTGGAGCCCATCTACGAGATACAGGTCTCCACGCCCCCAGAACTGATAGGGTCCGTGATCTCCCTCATATCTCAGAAGAGAGGGAAGGTCATAGGGGTAGAGGAAAGGGGCAGGGTAAGCGTGGTGAAGGGATACATACCGGTCAGGGAGACACTGGGAGGATTCAGCAACGAGATGAGGAGCGTCACCAGCGGAAGGGCCTTCTGGCAGACTAAGTTCTCCCACTGGGAGCCCCTACCCAAGAGCCTCATGGAGCAGGTCATCTTGGAGATAAGGAGAAGGAAGGGCATGAAGGAGGAGATACCCAAGGCGGAGGAGTACATGGATACTCTCTAAACGATCTCCTTCTTTTCTCTTTCATCCAAACCCGAACATCCCTCTATTTTCCTAATGACCCCCTCACTTCACTCAGCCTTGGAGCTTCCTGACCCTCCTCAGGAAGATGAATGCTCTCTCAACGGCGGTCAGATAGTTGAGCACAGCTATCGCGAGCAGACCCACCCTGACCTGGTTCAAGGCGCAGAAGAGTGCTGCTAGGAGTACCCTCTCGGCTCTCCCCGTAAGGCTGTACTGAGTCCCCGTGACCCTCAATGACTCGGCCTTAGCCCTTATGTAACTCACCAACATCGAAGAATGTATCGCCAACGCTGCTAAGAGGAGGTCTCCCGAGTAGATCCCCATACCTAGGAGGAGTATGCCGTCCTCCACTCTATCCACCACGGAATCTAGGAAGGATCCCAGCACACCCGCCTGACCCATTTTCCTAGCGATAGCCCCGTCCACCGCGTCGGAGAAGCCGGCCAGAATGATCAGCACCGCTGCCCCCACGAAGTTCCCCACGTACAAGTAGAAGAAGGACGCGACAGTGAGGAAGAGACCGAAGAAGGTTACCGCATTGGCTGTGAAGCCCATAGACACCAGCCAGCCGGCGATCTTGTCCATGAATCCGGAGACACGGTCTCTTAGCATCTCTAGCATTTAACGGCACCTTTTTTCCAACATCGAATCGGCGATCTTTTTTATCTTTATCTGAGGGAATCCGAGATGCCCGATCTCGTGGTCATACTCGTTGAGCCGGAGAAGGCGGATAACGTTGGGATGATAGCTAGGGCCATGAAGAACTTCGGCTTCAGGAGGCTCAGGATAGTGAGGCCCATGTTCGAGTCCTTCGACAGGGCCTTGGCGGCGGCTATGCACGCCAAGGACGTGATTGAGGAGGCCGAGATACTCACGACCCTTGAGGAGGCAAGAGAAGGGGTGGACCTCCTGATCGGGACCACAGCCAGGGTGAGCAGGTACTCCCTGGACAGGAGGGCCATCCCGATAAGGGACTTCCTCAGGGAAATCAGCTGGAACGCCACATACGGCCTGGTGATGGGGAGAGAGTCGGTGGGACTCACTACGGACGAGCTGGCCTTCTGCGATGTCGTGACGACCATACCTTCGAGCGAGGAGTATCCCGCTCTGAACCTAGCTAACGCCACAGCCATATTCCTGTACGAATTCTACCTGAACTTCAAGGACTCCACCCGCTTCCAGGAGAAACCGGTCCCCCGCGAGGTAAGGGAGCTCATGGTTAACTATATAAGGGACATAGTGAGCGCCATCGAGCTGGCGGACCACAAGAGGGAGAGGGTCATCCCCCTCATCAGGAGGATCGTGGAGAGGACCTTCCCCTGTGGCATGTCCGCCGGTGAGGCCACCTACCTAGTAGGAGTTATAAAGGCCGTTAGGGACAGGTTGGTGAAGGTGAGGTAATATGTCCCTGAGACCAGCGAGGAACTATAGGGCGCTGCAGAGGCCCTACACCCGGAAGGAGTACATAAAGAGCATACCCTACAGCAAGATCAACAAGTTCGACCACGGCAACGTCCACGGGGACTTCGACTACGAGGTGAGGCTTGTAGCTGATGCTAGCTTCCAGGTCAGGAGTAACGCCCTCGAGGCCGCGAGGATGACCATACTGGCGCAGCTGAGGAAGAGGACGCCCTCGGACGAGCATTACTTCTTCAAGATAGTCCCCTACCCGCATCACATACTCAGGAAGCACGCCATGGCTGGCGTCCACAAGGCGGAGAGGCTTCAGAAGGGTATGAGGCTGGCGTTCGGCAAACCTGACGGCAGGGCGGCTCAGATAAGGAAGGGGGACACCATCCTCTTCATAAGGGTGAATGAGGAGCACTTGGACGTGGCAAAGTACTGCGTCAAGCTGGCTAAGCTGAAGATCCCCCACATGACCAAGGTGGAAGTGGTCAAGCTAGATGGAAAGGCCGAGGGATAAGAAGGAACTGGAGATAATACTTCAGGGGCTCAAGAACCTGGAAAACCCCAAGCCGGGGCTGGAGCAACACTCCACCCCTCCGGACCTCGCCTCCTCTCTAATTCACCTCGCTCACCTCATGGGGGACTTGGAGGGATCGAAGGTCGCGGATCTAGGGTGCGGGAACGGTATCTTGGCCATAGGATCGGTGCTCTACGGGGCATCCCGCGCCATAGGGGTGGACATAGATCCGGAGGCGGTCGAGGTGGCTAGGGACAACGCTCGGGCTCTGGGGGTCTCGGACAGGACGGAGTTCGTGGTGATGGACGTATCGGACTTTGAGGAGAGGGTAGATGTCGTGATACAGAACCCGCCATTCGGGGTGGTGCGCCGGCACGCCGACCTTAAGTTTTTGGATAAGGCATTCCAGATCTCTAGGGTGGTCTACTCCATACACATGGCTGGGAACTCGAGGTTCCTAGCCGAGTACGCCTCAAAGAGGGGAGCAAGGCTCACTCACATCGAAAGATGGCCCTTCCCCCTCAGGAGGATATTCCACTATCACAGGAAGAGGGTGGTCAGCATACCCGTAGAGATGTTGAGGTTCGAGGTGATGTCATGAGGGGAAGGAGGATCGTGGTGCCCGGGGAGAGGTTAGGCGTGGTTGAGGAATTCATACCGGGAGAGGGTGTCAGGGAGGAAGGTGGCACCCTCTACTCGGTTTACCTGGGATCCCTCCAGGAGAGGGACATCAATGTGTCCGTGAAACCCTTCAAGAGACCAATACTACCGCTCAGACCGGGAGAAATAGCCTTGGGCGAGATAAGGAGCGCGGACAGGAGCGTCTACCATGTCCACCTCACGGCCCTCGTGAAGCCCAGGAGGGCGCTGCTCTCCCCTCCGGTTCAGGCGGTGATGTCAAAGAGGCCCCCAAACGTCGGGGCCAGGCCCAGCGACATAGTCTTGGTGAGGATAAACTCCGTGAGTAACGGCACGGTCACTGTGACCATGGGAGGGCCGCCCGAGCTGGGCGTCATACTGAGCTTCTGTCCCGCATGTGGAGCTCCGCTGAAGAAGGGGGTGGGGTACACCCTCGTGTGCGAGAACTGCGGTAAGGTATATTTAGACAAGAAGATCAGTAGCAGATACGGGTGGAATCCCTTCAAGGAAGGGCTGATAAGGTATGTCAAGAGGTAGCCTCCTAGACAAGAGGAGTTTCGTGCTCTCGCTCTCTTATGATGAGCTAGAAGACTTCCTCGATTACCTGGAGAAGAGGATGGAGGGTCGCGATTACTCCTACAAGTATGTGACGGGATCGGGCTTGAAGATAACCCTCTTCGGCACCAGAGAGGAGAACAAGGCAGCTGAGAATCTAGTGAGGCGTTCATACAGGAACTTCAAGATAGTAAGGAATCCGGTGGGCGGCCTCTACAGGTATCCGTCGGAGTGGTTGATGGAGCACGGTGGAGGAGTATCCATGAGTCTCCTGACCCTCTCGCTGAAGGGAGCCGGGCTCACGGCCACGTGGAAGAAGGACCTCCTCTACACGGAGCTGGAGCCCGAGGAGATGGTGGACCTGATGTCCGAGCTCAGGACCCTAGTGAACGAGATAAAGTACGAGATAAGGCAGAGGAAGGCCAGAGAGGTGGTGGTGGCAGCTGCCGTCAATGCCGGCGCGTCTCCAATCGAGGTGCTGGACCTGGCCGAGGAGGAGGGCCTGCTCGAGAGGGACGAGAGGGGAATGTGGTGGTTCAGGGCCGATCCCGAACTCGTGATGGATACCCTGATAAGGAAGCTGTCGGAGATGGAGGTAGATGAGGATGGAGATTGAGGTCGAGGAGGTCGGACCCAGCGAGATAAGGGTCGTGATAAAGGGTGAGACCCACACCCTGCTTTCTCCCATAGTGGAGGAGCTGAACACCCGCGACGACGTCGAGTTCGCCGGTTACGATGTCCCCCATCCCCTGAAGGAGGAGGGGGTAATCTTCCTGAGGGTCAGGGATGGCTTGGATCCGAGGAAGATCCTGAGGGAGGCTGTCGAGAAGCTCATAAAAGAGTACGAAGGACTGGAAAAGAGCTTCAGGGAGGAGCTGGAGAGGCTGGCTACCGGAACATGAGCCTCGGTATGTCCATGTAAGCCCTCACCACTTTTTTCAGGGGACCGAGGTCTAGGTACTCATCCTGCACGTGAGCCCTCGCCCCCGGGCCCAGTATTATGGAGGGGACGCCGGCGAAGGACCAGAGTATCTCCGCGTCGGTGTATCCCGTCCCGTAGGAGAGATCCACCCTCTCTTCCAGATCCTCTACAACCTTCTTCGCGGCATTCAGCAGTCTGACGGCCTCCTCCGTATCGGGAAGCATGTAGGGTGGCCTGTTCATGCCGATCTCCTCGACATCCGCCCCTATGTCCCTACCAAGCTCCTCGAGCCTAGGCGCCAGCTCCTGCTTCAGCCCCCCGATCACATGCTCCACCAAGCTGGAGTACCGCCTCCTCAGCTCATCTATGTCCTCCCCGTAAACCACCCTCCTGTCGACGAGGAACTCGGCCTCGTTGGGTATCTGATTTATCGCCTCTCCCGCCTTGAAGACGTTGATAGAAAGGGGTGGCCTTATCTCGCTGTCCAGCGTGACCTTAGGTATCCTGATCGGGTTCGTGTAGTCGTAGCTCTCCTTGAAAGCCCTCACCACCTCCATGGCCAGATATATGGCGTTCACGGCGTAATCGGGTCTCGATCCATGGCCAGCTATGCCCCTGACCCTGACCCTCATCCTCAGCTTACCGTTATGACCTATCCTGATTATGAGCCTCCCGTCCCTATCGACGGAACCCTCTCCCACGATACCCACGGCCCTCTTCCCCTGCAGGAAGGTCCTGGCTAGGTGGAGGGCACCTCTCATGTTCTCCGGGGTGTCGTCACCCCCCTCCTCCCTCACGACAGCGGTGTACATCAGGGGTAGATCCGTGCAGTTGGCCAGTTCTGCGTAAGCGACGGCCATCGCGGCCAGCCCTCCCTTCATGTCGGAGCTTCCCAAGCCGTAGAGCTTGTCCCCCTCAATTGCTGGATCGAAGGGATCCCTGGTCCATCCCGGCTGCGGAGGTACGGTGTCCATATGCCCGTTGTACAGCAGGTAAAGGGGGCCCTCACCGCTCACCGAGATCACGTTTCCAACCTCATCCCTCCGTACCTCCAGTCCCCTATCCTCCAGCCAGTCTGCCAAGAACCTCGATATCTCGTCCTCGCTCCCGATCACGCTGGGGATGCCGACGAGCCTTCTCGTAAGCTCGACGGCCTCGTCGTAGAGTTCCTCATAACTCCTGCACATGATACCACTCAGGAGTCGGGAGGTCGGATAACTTAATCTCGCCGGTTACCGCAGCTACCGAACCATGGAGTGGGCGTGAACGCCCAGACCGGATGTTGAAGCAATCGCGCGAACTACTGGTTGGGGGTCACCGGTAGAGGTGGCAGGCCACGAGTCTGCCCTCCTCCACCTCCACCAGCTCCGGCTCCTCCTTATCACAGGGCTCGAATGCCTCCACGCACCTGGGATGAAATATGCACCCGCTCGGCAGGTCTATAGGACTGGGGACATCTCCCCTTATCGGGACCTCCTTCAACTTCCTCCTGTATTCGACCTGACCCTTGGGAACCGCCTCGACCAACGCCCTCGTGTACGGATGCTTCGGGTCGAGTATCACGCTATCGGCCGGTCCCAGCTCCACTATCTTCCCCAGATACATGATCGCCAATCTGTCGCACATGTGATAGGCCACCGATAGATCGTGAGTTATGAAGAGGTAGGTGAGGCCGTACTTCTCCTTCAGATCGAGCATGAGCTTCAGTATACCGGCCCTTATGGACACATCCAACATGCTGACCGGCTCGTCCGCGACCACGAACTTGGGGTTCAGTATCAGCGCCCTGGCTATGGCCACCCTCTGCCTCTGCCCGCCCGATAGCTGGTGGGGGTACCTTATCATGAAGTCCTCGGGGGGTTCCAGCCCCACGTCCTTCAGGGCCTGATAGACCATGTCGAACCTCTCCTCCTCGCTCTTAACTCCGTGTATGCGGAGGGGCTCCTCCACCAGGTCGTAGATGGTCATCCTGGGATTCAGGGACTCGTAGGGGTCCTGGAAGATTATCTGCATCTTCCTCCTGTACTCCTTGAACTCCCTCCTAGGAATGTCGTAGATGTTCCTCCCCTCGAATAGGACCTGACCCTCCGTCGGCTCTAGGAGCCTGACCAAGAGGCGGCCGGTGGTGCTCTTACCGCACCCAGACTCCCCTGCCAGGCAGAAGACCTCGTTCTCCTCGATCGTGAAGTTTAGATCGTTGACGGCCTTCACGAACTTCTGCTTCCTCCCCTTCAGAATGTCGGACCAGCTCCTCCTGACGGGGAAGTACTTCTTGAGACCCCTAACCTCTATCAGCATGACTCTCACCTACCTCCACCTGTTATCAGGTGACAGGCCACGAATCTGCCCTCCTCCACCTCCACCAGCTCCGGCTCCTCCCTATCACAGGGCTCGAACCTCTTCGGGCACCTAGGATGGAACCTGCACCCGGGCGGGGGTTCCAGCAGGTTCGGCGGCGATCCCGGTATGTACTCGAATTTCCCCTTCTCGCCAACCCCTATTCTGGGGACGGCCCTCACCAGTAGCTCGGTGTAGGGATGGAGGGGATCGTTCACTATCTTGTCGGT
>WAOH01000187.1 GCA_015521385.1 Thermoproteota archaeon | reverse complement strand
TCTCAGCGCACCCCACGGTCGGCATATCCCTGATCCTGATGGCGATCCTCCTGCTAGGCTCCAGAAGTTACGGACTGGATTACGGGTGGGTGCTAGTTTCCGGGCTGGGTATCCTAGCCTTCCAGTTCGGTTTAACCGCCGCCTCCAAGATAGATGAGAGGAAGTTACACGGGGCATCGCTTATCGCCGGAGAGGTCCTGGTGATCATCCTGCTGGCGGTCTCCTTCAGGGAGATAACCCCCCTATATCCCCTGATAGCCGTGACGTGGCTGGCTGCGCTGAACTTGGCCGCCTACATAATCGCACTCAGCAAGGGAGGGACGCCCATATTCCAACTCCTCGTTTACGCCTCTGGAACCTTCTTCGTCGTGCATTCGTTCCTCCAGTACAGGAGCTGGGAGGTCATAAGGGAGCTACCGCTGACTCCCGTCGAAGGGGCCTTCGGGATGTTCCTGATATTCATCTCATACCCGAGCCTGCTGTGGAGGTTGCTGGAAGGAGGGCACAGGTTCCTCCCTTGGGCTTTCCTGTCCCTAACCTCCGCACTGATGATGCTCCACGGATTCAGGGCAGATGTCTTCTTGGTGATCCTCTCCACCTTCCTGCTTCTGGTCAGGAGGAGAGATCCTAGGGGCTTCGCACTCATGGTAATACTCATAGCGCTGTTCATTGCCGTCGGGGAGGCGAGGTCGTACGTTCACGTGCCGACCTACGAGAGGATCGCTTTCAGGCTAGCGACTACCTACTACTACTCTAAAGAGCTGTGCAGTTACTTCCTGACACCACTCCCCTCATACGGACCCTTCTGGCTCTCGTCCATACCCCTGCACCCATCGCAGTCCCTGGGCAGGGGGATCTTCGGCAAGGCCTACGGGATCACGTCCACCATGTTCATCGGTCTGCTGGTGGACCTGGGTCTGGTAGGCATGATGATCCTCTCCACGCTGATAGGGTTCCTCTCGGGATACGGTTACCGCCTCTCGATGAGGGGAGGCAACGACCTATTCTCGTATAACGTAATATGGCCCATACTGGTCACGAGGGCCGAGATAGGTTTCAGCCAGCTGGATCTGGCCCTCATAGCTGGCTCGGTGGTGTTCGCCTCCTTAGCCAATCTTATTAATGGGAGTGATCAAGCTAGCTAGGTGAAGTGGGAACATGCCGTACTACTACCACGGTCCAGTAATGCCCGGAGGTAGGAAGCCTACCGGCGGAAAGATAAGGAAGAGTAGAGGGAAGAGGAGGAGGGAGGCCGGTAGACCACCGGCCTTCACGGTAGTTGGAGCTAGGAAGCTCAAGCCGATCAGGATAATGGGCGGTGGAAGGAAGCTCAGGCTGGTATCGGACCACGAGGTCAACGTTGCGCTGGGAGACGGCACCACGAAGAGGGTGAAGATACTGGATGTGGTGGAGAATCCGGCCAGCAAGGTGCTGACTAGGAGGAAGATAATAACTAGGGGAACGCTGGTCAAGACCGAGCTGGGCTTGGTGAAGATAACATCCAGACCCGGCCAGCACGGTATCCTGAACGGGGTTCTATTGAGGGAAGAGGTTGCCTCGTAAGGGCCCCAAGGTGATATACCCCTCCTATTTCGATTCCAGGTTGAGCAGATCGGAGGGTAGGAGGGTACCTCGCTCCCTTGCCGTGAGGAAGCCGACCCTCCAAGATGTGGTAAGTGCCCTGAAGTACCTCTCCCTGGAGTACGAGGTGGAGGAGAAGCACAGACCCTCCAGGTGGTACAGGTTCGAGGGCAGGGTGAAGGTAGTCTACCAAGGAAGCAAGGAAGAGCTCCTCAAGAAGGTAGCCGAGGTAATCAGGAGGTCTAGGAAGTGAGGGTGCTGGGAGAGGTCGTGAAACTCACTAGATCCAGGAACTTCTTGGTGAGGATGAAGCCCCCGGTAAAGGAGGATCCCAAGGACAGGAAGGTGGTCTCCGAGGATCTACTGCTAGTCGGGGTGGTCAGCGATGTGATCGGGCCGGTTCACGAGCCATACGCGCTGGTGAAGGTCGTGATCCCCTTGGACAAGGCTAGGAACTTCGTGGGCAAGAGGCTCTACTTGATAGAGCGCAAGGAGGAGAGCAGACTCATAACTTACCCAGATACCTGAGGATCCTATCCACGAGCCTCTCCGCAACTCTTTCGGCCATTCCCCTCTCTATCCAGAGGACCTCAGATAGGGAGCATATCTCCTCAACGAACTTGATTTTGGAGACAGGGGCGGTTCCGAGAGCAGCTCTGTCCGACGACCATAGCCTCCTCACGGTGTCCACGAACCTATCGGAGAGGAGCTCCATCTTACCGATCTCATCGACCAAAACGAGGTCGCATTCCTCCATCGAGCTCTCCAAGGCGGGAATCGCCACCTTCTCGAATAGATCTATCCTGACACCGTATCTGGAGATCCTAGGACCGTCCCTGTAGTTGACGGAGGCGAACATGACCCTCTCGCCAGTCAACAGGTCCTCCACCTCGAAACCAATTCTCCTCCCCCCAGACCTGACCTCCGGAGTTCTTATTCCTCCTACTCTCACTCCCAGGTTTTCTAAACGCTCCTTTACCATAATGACGGCCGTAGATTTTCCCGATCCCGGTTTGCCCCTTATAATATACTTGCCCTCCCTCCTCATGATGGAACCCTCGCTCAGCATACCGCTCAAGCTATATAGGGAGGGAAGCGTGACCTTCTACTCCACCGACTTGGAGCACTTGGAGAGGATGGGCCTGTCCTACACGAAGGCGCCGGTGTTCTACAACCCGAGAATGAAGCTGAACAGGGACATCACAATCTCCATCGTCAAGTCCACGAATGTGGAGAGCGCCGCGGATCTCATGGCCGCGTCGGGGGTCAGGGCCCTCAGATTGGCCGTTGAAGGGGGCGTCAACGAGGTGATGGCCAACGACTCCAACTGCTTAGCGGTTCATGTGATAAAGCTGAATGCGAGGCTCAACGGGGTGAGGATCAGGGCGACCTGCTCAGACGCCAGGCTGGAAGCCGAGAAACTCGCGTGGGAGGGAAATAGGCCCCATTACCTGGATCTAGACCCCTTCGGTTCCCCCGCTCCCTACATCGATTCCTTCCTGAGGGCCGTCAGGAGGGGCGGCATCTTAGGGGTCACGGCCACGGACACTCCGCCCCTGTTCGGCATCTACCCGGACAAGCTGTTCAGGTACTACGGGGTGTGGGGGAGGAAGCTCCCCTTTCACAAGGAGTTCGGGATACGCGCGCTGATCTCCTTCACCGCCAGGATAGCGGCCAGGCTCGACCTCGTCGCCAGACCCCTACTCTCCTACGGAAAGGAGCACTACATTAGGGTGTTTTTCTCCGTCGATAGGGGACCTTCGGCCTCCAGCCGCCAGCTCAGGGAATCTCTGGGCTGGGTGGAGATCTGTGACGGGGAGCATGTGATTCACAGGGGGATCGACCCGCCCGGTGTCGAATGCGGCAAACTGTTCGGTCCCTTATGGCTGGACGAGACCGCTGATCCACAGTTCTTGGAGGGTGTGGCTGCGATAAATGAGGAGGTCGAACGCCTTCTACACGCACTGAGGGAGGAGTCCGGTGGTCCTCCCTTCTACTACATGCTAGATGACATCTGCTCACGTTTACGCACTAAAATGCCCAAGATTAGCGATGTCATTGCCACCTTGAGGGAAAGGGGGTATTTCGCCGCCAGAACGCACTTGGAACCTCTCGGGGTGAAGACTACGGCGAGCAGGTCGGAGATGGAGGAAGTAGTAAGGGAGATCACAGCTTCCTGAAGACCATCATAGCGTGCTTGGGGTCGTAGGGCGAGAGATCCACCGTCTCCAGCAACTTGTATCTGCCGGTGGAGGTGACCTCCCTCTCTACCAGCCTGTAGACCTTCTTGGGCGGGAGGGTCACGTCTATACTGCTGGCCTTGACGGCTATCATGGCTATGCCACCCTTCCTGAGGAAGATATCGGCGTTCTTCACCAGTATGCTGGCCTGATCAGGCTGTGCGACATCCTCGTAAACCACATCAACCTCTGAGACGATCCAGGAGTAGCTTTGAGGCCTTCTAGCACTTTCCATGATGGGTACGATGTTCCTCCTCACCTCAGCCACTCCTAGAAGATCTCTGAGAACCCTATGAGCTATCTCCACGCCGAATATGACCCCGTCATCCTCGATCACATCGCTCACGTGGGAGGCAGTGGTTCCCGACGCGATGCCCAGGTACAGGACCTTGGTCCCCCTCCTGAACGGGAAGTTCTTCAGGCCCTTGTATATGGCGGCCGCCAGCTTCGACCTGTAGGGATTCCAAATCCTGTACTCCTCCCCCTTGATCTGTCTCACAATCTCATCGTAGACCCTGTGACCCGGAGCTATGCTCTTGGTCGCCAGCTGCTTCTTACCATCCAGTATCCAGAACAGGTTGCGGAACTTCTGATCCTCCTTAACCCTCATTTCCTACCACCCCTACTCAGGATCTCCCTCAGCTTCTCATCTATCTCCTTCCTCAGCTGGTCGCCGATGTACCTGCCATCACCGAACGCGTCCACCCTGGCGGCTATGGCTATCTTGGTCGCCAGCAGCCTCGCGACCTTTCCCCTGAGCTTCTTGGGCGCGGTCCTCACCTCCTTGGCCTGGAAGAGTATGCCGTGCTTCGGGGGCTTGGCTCCCTTCACCAAGTGCATGAATATCGCCTTGTGGGCACCTAGGATCTGAATTGAGCTGGCCGGCAGGCTAGCGAGCCTGCTCAGGCCCCCGGCCACGGCTATGAGTCTTGCTCCCACCAGCGGGTGGACGACCGCTGAGAGGTTGGGGGCCGCGCGTCTCATGAGGTCCTCTATGAAGGACTCCACCATCTTCCTAGATTCGTAAAGGGATATCCAATTCTCAGCGACCTTCCTCAATATCTCAAGGTCGCTCTCCTCGAAATCAGCCCCTATCGAGTTCCTCGCGGCCTCCATAACCTGCTTAGCCTTGGTGTCGCTCAATCCCGCCTCCTTCAGTATCTCCAAGGTGATTTTCCTCCTGTCGGGCTGTAGAGAAACCACCTTCATGAACAGCGGGTGATCCTCTACCAAGTCATTCAGCTCAGGGAAGTGAATGGAGTACCACTCTCTGATGGCCGGGGCCAAGACGTTCAGCGCCTTGTTAGCGTGGTCGATGTAGTCAATGGCCTTCATGACCTGCTGGTCCAAGGAACTCAGCTGTTTCTTTATCCTGATCCTCGTCAGCTCTATCCCTATCTCATTAAGCATCCTGAAGTACTCCTTTTGCTTCATCCCTCCCCATATCTGGGAGGCGTAGCGGTGAGGTGCCCTCCTCAGCTGGAGGAAGACCTCTTCGGCTGGCGAGAGTACCGACCTGATGTCCTCCCTATCCAAAAGGTCCTTCAGTATCTGATCGCTCACCACGATCTCATCAGCCTTCAAACCGGTGAGCAGCTTCCTGAGGGGCTCTTCCAGCAGGCTTCCATCGGTCAGTATGCTGGCGATCTTCTCGGGATCCTTGGGGAACCCCCAGGACTTCAGGACCTTGCCCTTGTGATCAAGCAGTAGGACTCCATAGGGTTGAAGGGCCAAGAATGCTCGCAAGCTATCTCCCTTCGAAGTAGGACCGAGGTCCTAAAAAATCTCTTATATCGGGTGCTGCCCGGGCTTCCTTCCGAGTATGAACCTCTTCCGGTAGATGCTCTTTATCCTCACCCTAGGGACAGGGCTCCTCCTAGGCCTAGCCTCAACCTTCGGGGTAAGAGATCTGACCTTCCCAGCCTTATTCAACGCACCGTGCGTACCTCTCGGCATATTTTACCACCGGTGTGATATGATCTGTCCGATTAATATACCTTACCCCGACTCCACCTCCTCAGCCGACTCTCCTCCGCCACTCACTGCCTTGAGCAGGGTCATCCTGTAGTCCCTTATTATGTTCAAAACATCCAACTCACTCCTACCGTCGATTTTCTCCGCTTTGCTTTCGGTGCTCACGGTAGACAGCAACCTGAGTGCTTCCTCTGACGGGAGGATGGGATCCAACCCGCTCCAAGAGATCCTGAATCCATTGAGAGAGGCCACGATTATGCCCTCCGTCCTAGCCCTCTCAATGAACTCCTTGGGAGGGGGGTTACCGCGGTAGAGGACGGCCCTAACGCCCACCTCCTTCAGCCTCCTGAGAACACCGGTGCTGGCTCCGGTAGCGTCAAGAGCCAACAATACACCTTCAGATGCCCTATCCCCTAACTCATCGATCTTCTCCTTGGACAGAGACGGCAGGACTATCAGCTTCACCCCCTCAACCTGTCTCGAGGAGCTAGCGAGCTGCCTCATCTGCGATCTGAGCAATTCACCCCTCCATCTCTCCCTCTCCAGTTCCTGCTCGAGCTCCTTTATCCTAGCGTCCCTGACCGAGATCCTCCTATCCAGCTCCAGCTCTCTGGACCTCTCATCCTCTAGATTCTCGATCTTCCTCCTCAGCTCACTTATTTCCCTCTCCTTCTCCATTAGAAGCATGTCCTTCCTCTCCAGCTCCCTCTTCAGCTCATCTATTCTCTCATTGAGGCTCCTCACGTACTTGTTGAGCCTTCTAAGCTCCCTCTTCAGCTCGGCATAAGTGAGTTCCCTTACCTCCCTCTCCTCCTCCCTCTCCGCGAGTATCTCCTCTATGGCCACGGAAATCGGGGTGCCCTTGAGCACCTTGGTTATGATGCGGTCGCTCTCGCTAGACAGTCCCTCCTCCTTGGCCTTCAGCCTCGCCTTGGAGACGAGGTTCTTCACCCTATAGTATACCTTGAGGGCCGCCGCTAGGGAGTCCCTCTCATGAGAGCTCTCAACCCTTATTCCCTTAAGCTCCTCGTAGTCAGCCACGATCCTCTTCTTCTCGTCGGCCTTCATGTCGTACTTCGCCACCATCAGCTTGGAGTCGAACATGCTCGCTATCCTAACGACGCTCTTGGGAGGTGGATTTACATCCGTCGCTATTATCACGGGGTAGCCGTGGTTGAGTATTTCCTCCACTATCTCAGATCTAGAGGCCCTTCTCATGGTTTTCAGGGCCAGAAGGTTGGCATCCAAGTCGATGACGGCGAGGCCCACAGACATGCCTGGATCTATACCGACTATGATGGGCCTCGACCTGGGAAGGGGTGAGAGTCTGCTCGAGGGGAACTTTATCTTGCTCCTCCAGGACTGCCTCACCACCACCCTCAAGGGTGTCCACTCACTGCTTTCCTTGACCACTCTTTTGACATCGTCTATTCCCGCGTAGACTATGAATTCCGCCCTCTTCAATCCACCTGAAGCCCTCTCCACGTAGAGATCGTAGTCGAGATTGGCGGCATCGAGTTCCGTAGCTATCCTATTGGCCTCGCTGAGTATGCTAGCTTCTATGGATCTCCTCCATCTGTCGCTTCCCGAGCCTCCCTGCCTTATGCTCCTGTTCTTAGTTATGAGAACTCTGGTTTCAGGATACATAGCTACGATCTCTATCCCTATTCCCCTCTGAGCGAGCCTCGCGACTATCCTAGCGGTACCCAGCGGATCCCTGTGGGAGGGGGATGGGAGACCCGCCTCCTTGGCTATGGAGGAGAGGGGTCTTATGCCTTTGGGGGATCCGGTGACCTGGACGAGTTTGCTCCCGGGAGGGATCTTCTCCATGACACGCCTGAGCCCCTTGATGTCCTCTGCTAGCTCGTAAATGTTATCCGTGGCCAGTATCTTGACCCCATACCTCCTCATCAGGGAGAAGACATCGTCCAAGGTGACCTCTTCGTCCTCGAAAAGTATGTCCTCCCCCCTTACTATGGACACCGAGTACGTGGGCCTCTTCTTAGACCTAGGTGAACCCGATCTGATGTCTATTCCAGCTACCACCAAATCGTCCATTCGATATGACCTTCACTCGACTAGGTTAATAAAGCTTAGCTCCCTTAAGGGGCTGATGAAGGCTGCCTCCAAAGCCCTCTACATCATGACGGCGCTTCTGATCCTGAGCTTCACGGCACCGATACTGGCTCAGTCTCAGGGGACCGAACTGAGCGTTACCATAGAGCCTAGGGATCCCTGCGTGGCGGGCTACCCCTGCACGGTGAATGTGTCGCTGACGAACGTCGATGGGATAATCCTGATCGATTACGTGAAGCTGATAACTCCTTGGGGCGCCTTCACGAGGAACTTGGGCTTGAGGGAGTTGAGACCGAATGCGACCATACTCGTCCCCATAATAGTTGACGTGGACAGGAACTCCCTCGAGGGCCCTAACTTCGTGAGACCCGTGGTTAGGTTCTTCAAGAAGGGAGAAGTCGGTCTGAAGCTGGTGGAGGGGAACGCCTCCTCCATAATGGTGGTCAAACCTCGCGTGAACGCTACCCTCGTGGTCGTGCCGCAGTCCCGAGAGATCACCTTGGGTCAGCCGCTCTCAATACAAGTGAGCTATGAGGTGGAGGGGGTTCCCCGAGATTATCGCCCAACCG
>WAOH01000186.1 GCA_015521385.1 Thermoproteota archaeon | reverse complement strand
CGTCCATTAAGGGATCCGGTTACCCCCTTCTCCGCCATCATTTACAAGATTGGCTGAGCTTTCCTCAACATTACTTCAGTTTCTTCGTTGAAATGGATGTACGGTGCTTCCGCTGAGTTTAATTACAAATGTTGTGAGGACGCGTGGTGATACTCACTTCCCTATACTGGTACAAATCCAGCCGAATTCGACGTAATAGATTTATAATTTCTTATGAAAAATCTGATCAACAACATCTACCATGGCCATTTCACTTCTAATGGCTCATGTGCGATTAGCCGTCGGTGTATGGAGACCCCCGATCTCCCATATCAATTTTAATTTCACTTACCTCCTTCCACCGATCGTTAAAATGAGATCACTGTCTAGGGTCAAATGGAGCGCCATAATCATACTGGTGATATCCTCCCTCCTCAGCCTCCTCCTCGGTACGGGTTTGCTGTCCATTCCACTGACGCTCCTTCCCTCACTGGCCTTCCTCTCCATTGCATACGACAAAACAATTAGGATAAACGAGAGATGGATCCTAGCGTTACTGCTCCTCGTGCCAGCAGCTTGCTACCCCCTGACCTTCCTTGGCGGACTGATGGCATCAGCAGCGGCACTCGTGCTCGTCCTCTCCCTTGCAGGAGGCCTCTCCTTGTGGATCCTCCGACCTTCATGGCTTCCGCTGTCGGGCCTTATCGTCTCCCTCGTTGCGCTCTCCTCCTTCCTAGCGCCGTTCGATGGAACGAACCTGTATAGAATCTCTCTGACTATCGTGCTGGCCATCTCCCTGATCTCGGGTGCCCTCTACATCAAGAGAGTGGATCCATCATCGAAAATCGAGTTACCAGTTGATTACCTGATGGAAATAGGGCTCATCGCCTCCTTCTTTGCGATAGAGCTTCTGGCAGTCTATCCGGGTATGGTGAGGATGACCACCAACGACCTGCTGTACCACCAGAACTACGCCTTCAGGCTAGTCAACTACCCCTCCTCCTACGGAGAATGGAGCTATCTGGGATATCACTCGCTCCTTGCTGGGATTTACGCTCTCTCAGACTCCACACCTCTTTACCTGATGCTCTCGGCCCCCATCCTCAACTTCGCCGCCTTGATTGCGGTGGCCCTCTCCTTCTCATGGCTCGAGGAGAGGAAGGAAGCCCTGTTCCTCTGGAGCTTCCTGACTGGATTCGGGTGGCTGGCCCTGCTGAAGTTCGGAACCGATCCTGAGGGAATCCAAGGGGCCAACCTCGCCGCGTACAAGTCCATAGTCTGGAGCCAACCTATCTTCTTCTGGGCCCTCCCGTTGACCCTGGCGCTCAGCATGCTGGCCCTTCTGATTTACGTGGACGCCGATGAGCGACTACCGAAAGGATGGACAAGATCGGCGTTGGTCTTCGTGATTCTCACCTTCACATTCCTACTGCATGTGGTCGAGTCCCTGGTATTCGCTGCCTACTTGGTGCTGGCAGCGGCTCTCTTCGGGGGGAGGAGGTATCAATCCGTGGGGGCCATCTTCTCAGGTGCCTTGGTGACGGCCCTTTACCTGGTCCCCGGGGTTTACAGGGGAACTGGATCAGGATCCGCGCCCCTCCTTCTCTTGGCCTCCATCGCGGCCCTGGCCCTCAACGAGCTCAGGAGTGGGATACTTGCCGGTGTTGTAGAAGGACTGATGAGCTGGCTCAGATCTCATGATAGGATGATCAGTTACCTCTCGATATCCATTCTCCTCGGGGGCCTACTGGTATGGCTGATTCACCTCGGCGAAGTTGACGTGAACTCCATCTACTTCTTGGGACAGGTACCGTGGTTCTTCTATCCCGTCCTCTTGGGAGTGACCTCTATCCTAGCGGCAGCGCAGCTTAAATCCAGTTTCAGGCGGGAGTACGCCCTCCTCGTGCTCGTCAGCCTGTTGATGGGTAGGTTCATCACTTACTACAAGCTGGCCGGCTTTCCGGTTACTTACTGGGAGTACAGGTTCCCGTTCTATGCTGCGCTGGGTCTGGCTGTTCTGGCGGCTCCGCTCTTCAGGAAGATGGTCAACAGGTCCAGCAAGGAGTGGTCCGCCGTCCTCCTCATTGGTCTTGTCTTCCTCACGGGCTATGGAACCACGGTCGCGAGCGTCAGGGCGTGGAACGATGTGAATACCTACAATATGGGCACTATAATGCAGAGCGATTTCAGATTCGCAGCTAACTCCACCTTCTTCAGGATCCACAGGACGCCCCTTCTCACTCTCACCTCATACTCGCACGCCGTTTCCACCCTGCTAACACCACCATCCACATTAAAGCAGCTTGTTCCTTGGCTGTCGAATGGGCCTGAAGTTCCCTTGTACCTCCTTAATCACCTCCTCAGGGGAAAGGACGAGGCTATCGCAGTCCTCTTCACATTCCCGGATCTGGGGTTCTTGGAGCGGAACAACGCGTCCTTCGGCTATCTGAGGAAGTTCATGGGACCCCTCTACCACTACCCTTCTCTGACGGTGGTGAACCTGTCCTCTCCTCCGACTCCCAACTCGAGCCTCGCGGTGGTATTTCCCTCCGATTCCTACCTTAGAAGGAGAGCTCTCGTGGCTTATGAGCTCGTGAGGAGTCAGCTCCCGCCGCACACAACCTACCTGAGCGACGATCCCTTCGCGCCCGCAGGTCTGTACATAGGCCCGCGATCGGCCAAAGTTAGCATCGATGAGGTGCTCCCAACCAGCCCTTATGACCTCAGGTGGCTATACATATGGGGGAACTTCTCGGAGGGGCTCAAGGTCAGTGGCAAGAGGAACGTTGCTGTCCTCTCCTACGAGCTGGATGAGGGGAGCTACGAGCTAAGGGCCTGCGGCATGATGAGCGGATACGTGGGTCTCTACTACGACTTTCACGATTTATCCAATTACAGGCTCTTCCAAGTGTACCTAGACCAAGGGGTAGCGATAAACAGGATCATAAGCGAAGGGAAGGTCTCCTCGAGCGCACCAGTGAGGGTACCCATCAGAGCCCCGGACAGGTGCGTCAACATAACCATCAGGCTAGAGGGAGGCAACCTCACCGCCTTGGTGAACGGTAAAGCTATCCCTGTGCCTCCTCTGGAGAAGCTGGGTGTATTGGGACTCGAGACCGGCGACTTCTCTGGTGATCTTACAGGGCGGGTTAGGGGGAGTCACAGCCTGAGGTGGAATCCCCCACCCGGCTCTCAGATCTTGGACGTGGAGGAGGGCCCGATGGCCGATCTGGTGGATTTGGGACTCTCCAACATCACGGAGGCTAGGAGGGTAGCGCGAACCAGACTGCAGGATCTCGGTTTAAGGCTGCCTGAAGCAGTGCGGGGAACCTCACCCGGTCCAGTGGCCGCTGTCTCCGACCTAAACGCCACCGGATCGGTGGTGATCAGGGGAAGGCCCGTGTGGGTTGAGTGGAACGGAACGAAGGTGTACGTGAACGCGAGCCAGGTCGAAGTCGAGGTGAGGGCTGGGGGCCTTAGATCAAGGGGAGGAGAAGGGTTCTACGCCGATTTCGATCTGTGGAAGGTGGAGTCCATCAATCCACCGCTGCCTCTGAACATGTCTGGGGGAAGGGTGACCATAAGGTTCAGGGTCCCAGTGGAGTTGAGGATTCGAGGGAACGCGACCTTGCTCAGGTATCACAGGCTGACGAGTAAGATAACAAGGGCACCCAATGTGGAGGTGAGCTCGGTAAACGCCACGGTGATGATGGCCGACAACTCGCTGCTTTTCTCCAGCGTGCAGGTGCCGAAGACGCAGGTCAGGATGTCTCAATACAGGGCCTTCGATGAGACCAAGTTCCTGCCCGAGGCCCTAGTGATTATAGCGGTTATCCTGGCATCCCTCCTCTACTTGGACAGGAGGCTGTGGTGGGAGCCGCGCAGGCTGAAACCTAGGCGAGGGAAGAGAGGTAAGGGGAAGGACAGGAGGTAGCCGTGATCCTGCGAGCTGGCAGGACAGGCGAAAAGGTTATCCCCTCTTCCCCTCCCCATAAATAGGAAAGGGCTTGATAGAGCCGCGAAGGGAACTTCGAAGGAAGCAGGAGAGAACCAAGCTGTATCGGGTGGTCGTGAGGTACGGCAGACTGGAGATCCTGTCAATGGTAGCGGGCGCCATCTCGGGATTTGCGGCGGTCTCCTTGGACTTCGCCATAGAGGTCTTCCGGGACTTCCTCGAATTTCTGGAGAGCACCTACATGATAGGCTCCCTAGACATAGGACTGATCCTGGCGCCGACCGTGGGAGGCCTGATCTCCGGTCTGATCACTTGGAGGATAGCCCCTGAGGTTAGGGGGCACGGCATACCCAGTGTGCTGGAATCATTCCTCCACAGAGCGGGCATAATAAGGCCGAGGGTCCCGGTGGCGAGGATCCTGTCCTCGGGCGCGCTCATCGGGCTTGGGGGAAGCGCGGGCAGGGAGGGCCCCGTCGGACAGGTCGGCGCTGGCCTGGGATCCTTCCTCGCGCAGCTATTCAAGCTCCCCGTCAGGCCCAGGAGGATCCTGCTGGTCTCCGGATTATCAGCGGGCATCTCAGCTGCCTTCGACGCCCCGCTGGGAGGTGTTCTCTTCGGTATAGAGGTGCTGACAGGATCCATCCACTCCGTCGAGCTTATACCCGCCTTCCTGGCCTCCATATCAGCCGTGTCCGTTTCCTGGACGCTGAGGGGTGCGAAGCCCATCATAACTATCCCGGAGCTCCCCATCCCCACCCCGGTGGAGCTCCTCCTCCTGCTCGGTCTGGGAGCGATCACCGCCCTGTTCTCGAAGGTGTGGGTGGACGCCCTGTACTCAGCCGAGGACAGGTTCAGGGAGCTCAAAGCTCCAGAATGGCTGAAGCCCATGATCGGAGGGCTTGGAACCGGCTTGCTGGCGTACTGGTCCCTCGGATGGGGGATAATGGGTCCCGGGTTCGACGGCCTCAACCGGATCCTCTCGGGCGAGGGGTGGGTGGAGTTCCTCCTCCTGCTCGCGGTCCTGAAGCTGATGGCCACCTCCCTCTCCATAGGCTCCGGCGGATCCGGGGGCATATTCACACCGACCCTCTTCATGGGGGCAGCCGTCGGGGCTGCGTACGGCCAGCTGCTTCACTCCCTGAATCCGGCCCTCTTCCCCCACCCAGAGCTCTTCGCCGTCGCTGGCATGGCAGCACACTTCACTGCCGCTGCTAGAGCTCCCCTCACGGCCGTCGTCCTAGTGACAGAGCTCGCGAGGAGCTACGTCCTCATCCCGGCCCTCATATCCTCCTGCGCCACCTCCTACTTCATATCCCTCTTCCTGCTCAGGAGCACCATGTACACGAGGGAGCTGGAGGAGAAGGGTGAGAAGGTGGTGTCTGTGGGCATGGAGACCTTGGACAGGCTCAGAGTGGCCGATGTGATGGTGAGAGATGTGGTCACGGTCGATCCAGAAAAGACGCTCGAAGACGTGCATGAGCTCATGCTGCAGACCCACCACATGGGCTTCCCGGTCGTGGACGGCGAGGGCAAATTGAGGGGAGTGATCGCGTTCGAGGACCTGATGAGGGTCCACAGGAGGCTCTGGCCCAAGGTCAGGGTAGAGAGCGTGATCAGGGACCACTTGGTGGGGGTCTCGCCGGAAGACACGGTTCACGCGGCGGTGGAGAAGATGCTCAAGTGCGGGGTCGGCAGGCTACCGGTCCTCAAGGACGGCAGGCTGGTGGGGCTGATAACCAAGACCGACGTCCTTAAGGCTTACGGGAAGGCCGTCGCGATGAAGGATCTCGATGAGGCGGCCTCCATCTAGCTGGCCTAACTCGGAAATCCTTAAATGGAGATGTTATCATATGTTCGGGGTTCCCCATGGGGAGGTGCGAGCTCTGCGGTAAGGAGAACGTCAGCCTCCTCTGGGCCGTCCACAAGAAACTGGGTGGCATATGGGTCTGTGCCGACTGCTGGAAGCACCTCTTCGAGGAGAACCTGCTGGTCTCGGGATCCGGCGAGTCGGGATGCGGGTGCTGATCGATTCTGGCGCATATCACGGCCCAGTGACCATTCCCTCCGTGGACATTCAGAGGTTCTCGAGTTCCTCTCCCATCTTATCCACCATATCCCTCATGCGGTTCAGCGACTCCACCAACCTATCCCTGTAAAAGAGTAGTTCCCGCCATTCCTCCCTGTCCTCCTCTGCAATACCTCCAACCTTCCCGGACCGAAATTCCTCGCTGCTTATTCCGTACTTCTGCTCTAGTCCCTGGATATCTCGATCTACCTCCTCCAGTTCCTGCTCGAGTCCCCTCAGGATGGACTTCACGCCCTCAAAATCCTTCCTCAGCTCATCCTTGTAGTCCATGAGGATAATCACGAACGGCACCCATTTTTACCTTTATGATCGTGGTGTCCGCGAATCACGTATGCGCCACGCGCTAACGCCACCGGAACGATCCCGCCAGCCTCATCACCATTAAAATCACGACTCATGGAATCGAGAGATCGCCGCGAGTTTAATCGAACAGTCCACAAGGCCTCGGACGTCCTAGCTTGGATTCTCACAATTGGGCGAGGAAGAGGGGAAGGTCGTCCCTGTCCAGCACCACTACGCCCTTTGGATACCTCCTGTGGGGCTTACCCGCCTTCACCTCCACCTTAAGTCCGTTCGCAAGCGCATCCACCTCGTACCCATTCCTCCAGTAGTATACCTCGCCGAACCTCCTCAGCAGGTGCTCCTGGACGACCCACTCGTAAAGTGCCGATTGGAGGAAGTCCGTGGCCGTCCATATGGAGAGGACCCTCGCCAGGTGGGGATCCCTGAGGAAGAACTTCCTCTCCTTCCTGAACTTGGGAGTTCGCTGGAAGAACAGGGCCTGCCCCAGTACCATGAGCCCAGAGAGGAGCTCCACGTAGTCCCTCACAGTCCTGTGAGATATTGAGAGGCTGGAAGCTATGGAATTGAAGGATATGGGGGAGGGAGCGGCCTCCATTATCCTGGAGATTACTCCCCTAGCTAGGTCGAGGCTCCTCCCGGCCCTCAGTATCTCCCACTCCAGCGACCTTATCAGGTACTCCTCCGCCCTGGGATCCCCGTTGATGGGGAGGGGATAGCCACCCGTCCTCAGATAGTCCTCGAAGAGGGACCTTACCCTCCCTGCCATGGGGAGGAGGGCGTCGAATGACCAAGGGGCGTCAGAAGGTTCCACGCGGACCCCCATTACCCCCAGGTACTCCCTGAAGGAGAGGGGTAGGGCAGTCACCTCCCTGCCCCCGCCCATCCTGCCGGGGAACAGCTCCACCTCGCCCCTCAGCCTGAGAGAGGAGGATCCAGTGAGCACCAGAACGTCCCTCCTGAGGATCCCCGCGTCGACGTAGCCCTTGACCAGCCTCCACCAGCCAGGTATGCTAGTCACCTCGTCCAATACGATGAGGCTGCTCCTCACTCCCTTCGCTTCCCTCGTCCTCAAGTAGGCGTCCAGCATCGCCTTGAAGGACTCAAGGTTTGCGGCGAGGTCCAAGTTCAGGTAGAGAACGGAGAGGGGATCGCGCTCTTGGAGCCGCTCCTCTATCCACAGGTGCAGGCCCGTGGTCTTGCCCACGAGCCTCGGTCCCACCACGATATTCAGGGAGAAGGGTTCAAACCCGAGCCGTTCCAGCCAGCCGGGTCTCCACCTAATGGACTTCCTTTCCCACTCCCTCACGACCGGGCTCCTCTCTCCCTCCCACCAAGGGTTCAGCATGGTCAAAGTCTCTTGGATCCCCACATGGTACTCAAAGTATCAAGATTTTATATATATGTTAGTAATTGCCGTACCAAGTGTGTTGCGGTGTCGTCGGACGTAGGTCGGTGCGTTGTGATGCCTACGAATGAGCTACCGGCTTATAAAGAGGCGCCTCCGACCCTCTGGAGGCCTTACCCGCAAGGAGAATCTTAGTATGAGCATCTACCTCGGAGTACTCCGGATCTAGGCTGCAGAGACTCCCGAACCCTCCTACTCCAGTGTTCAAACTTAAAATGTGTGTTCCTCCCCAAGGAATCGAAATGTCCGAATGTAAGGCTTCCATTCTGGTCGCACTGCCAGCGGTCATGCTGATCATATTCGCCGTGGGTGGCGTTCACATACTCCGGATGGAGCAGCTCTACAAGGACGTCAAGGACCTCGAGGTCATAGACAGGGAGATATTCTACTTGGATACCAAGATAGAGCAGCTGAGACAGACGATAGCGCCGGTGGTGCTGAGGAATTTCAGCGTTCGCAACACCACAGGAGGTGTGGAGCTGCTCTACAGGGACAAGGTGGTGTGGAAGGGCGATCCCAGGGAGCTCAACACCACCTATGAGGTGGAGTACTTCGGGAAGGTTATCCTGACCCACAGGGACGGCAAGGTAGTGGTCACGACGGAGGACGGCGTTTTCAAGTACGAGCCAAAGGAGGAACTGGATCAGATGTCGGTCTACTTCGTCGACTACTTCATAAAGAAGATCAAGCCCCTCGTCGAGGCCTCGAATAAGAAGAAGGCTGAGAAGAAGGCTCTTCAGGAGAGGATCTCTAGGACTAAGCAGGATCCCTACGTCCTCGTGTTCCTGGCTATGCCCTTGGTCTCGATAGTTGCCATGTACCTGATCCTCTCGAGGGTTGGCCTGGGGAGGGACTACGCCGAGCTGTTCAAGAGCCCCTACATGACACTCCCGACGGCCATGGTGTACCTGACGCTCGTCTACCTCACGTACCTCTACCACACGGGAACCTTGCTCCCTCTCCACGTCTTTCTGGCCCTGTACGTCCTCCTCACTATCCCGTCGATAGCGGCCCTCATCCTGTACTACCACGAGGCCTGCGCCGAGTGACTCACCTCCTTTTTTTTAGATTCAGGTGCTGAAAGCCCCTATGGACAAGAAGTCATCACTTCACCACATGACCTACGAGGAGGCCCGGGAGTACTTCTCCGGGAGGGACCTCGTCATCCTGCCGGTCGGATCGGTGGAGCAGCACGGCCCGGCAAACCCCCTCGGGACTGACATGCTAATAGCCGAAGCCCTGGCCCAGGAGGTGGCGTCGAGATCGGGCGTCATCTCGCTGCCCGTCATACCCTTCGGGATCTCCTTCCACCACATGGGTTTCCCCGGCACGATCACGGTTGGGGAGGATTCGCTGGGCGGCTACGTGCTCGATGTGATAAGGTCGCTATCGAGATGGGGCGTTAAGAAGGTCCTCATCGTGAACGGGCACGGCGGCAACCTCCCGACGCTCCAGATCGTCGCAAGGAGGGCCATGGACGAGCTGGGCGTGAGGGTCTACGTCTACCAGTGGTGGACCTCCAGCTCTCACATCCTCGAGGAGCTGTTCGAAGAGGACGAGAGGGGCCACGCCTCCGGCGCCGAGACGTCCCTGAACATGCACCTCCACCCCGAGCTGGTCAGGAGGGACAGGCTCACCGACGAGCGACCCAGGGGCTCCTTCGGGGGGAAGGTGTACAGGTTCGTCTACACTCACGAGATGTCCGATTCAGGGGTGTTCGGGAGGCAAAGCTCCGCGAGTCCCGAGAGAGGATCGGTCCTGTTCGAGAGACTGGTAGAGGATCTCCTCAGAGTGGTGAGGGAGATGGAGGAGGGAAAGCTGGAGGGGTAGGCGGGTCGGTTGAAGGAAGGAACGGAACGCTGGACCGGAGACGGATCTGGCTGGTCTATAAGGTAATCGGGTTGGAGGAGGGAGAGGGGGCGGGGAATCGAGGAATCATCCTTCATTCAACCTGAGGGAATCGAGCCAGCTCTTCCCCTTTCCTCTCCCCCTCAGGAGGCCCACTATTCCCCTCGGCAGGTAGAGGATCGATATTATCAGCGCGAGGCCGTAGACCAGGGTGTAGCCGAACGGTAGCCAGCCCCTAAGCAGCTCCTCAGCCAGGTATATGACAACGGCCCCGAGTATGGGCCCCTCCACTGTGTAGAGACCGCCGAAGATGGG
>WAOH01000185.1 GCA_015521385.1 Thermoproteota archaeon | reverse complement strand
CCCCCACGTGGTGGACACGGTGATATTCATCAAGGATGGGAGGGTGGAGAAGGTCTACAGCCTCAAGATAACCGTGAAGATGCCGGCGGGAATGAAGGACGCCACCCTGGCAAGGCCGGTCGTGCTGGTGAAGGACTTCGAGACCGACACGGTGGAATACGAGATCTACACGTTCGGCGACGAGGTAGTGGTCATGCCAATAAGGGGAAAGGGTAAGGCACCGGAGGGCCTGGAAGCTCCAATAAGGTACAGGCTGAGGAAGAGGAAGCACACCATAATCTTGGACTTGGGACCGGAGCTCGCTGAAACCGAGGTCACGATCTACTCGGGGGAGAGGGAGATCGCCACCCTCACCACAGACTCCAAGGGGAAGATCACCCTAGCGAGGAGCAGTCCCGTCGGGAGAAGGATACTGGAGGCGGCCAAGTCGGACACGCTCAGGGTGGTACCCAGAGAGGAGGGTTAACCCCTCTCAATCTCCCTCACCCTCTTCTCCATGTCTATCTCCAAGAGGAACTCCAGCACGGAGGGGGGCACGAGCTCCTTCCATGAGGGATCACCCCTCAGCATGAGCTCCCTTATCTTGGTGGCGGCGTACAGGTCCCTCTTCAGGAAGGGGATGTTCTCCACCTCGAGACCGACCTTCCTGAGGTCCTTTATCGTCTCTGGATCGTTGGAGAAGGCTATGTCCACCCTCGGCACCCTGTCCAGAACTAGGGACCCCCAGTCCTCGTCGGGCGACTCCGTATCCGGCACTGAAGACAGCATTATATCCGCCAAGGGAAAGCCCTCCCTCCTGAGAGCCCTCACGAGCATTTCCATCCTCTCATCGACCGATAGTGGATTCCTAGGCACGCAACAGAACTGGGAGCTACCTATGGCTATCACCAGCTCGTCGGCCTTCGACAGGGCGTACCTGAACACGTGTAAATGACCATAGTGGAGCGGTTGAAACCTGCCCACGACAAGAGCCCTCCTCCGCTTCCGCATCATTGAGAACACCTTCCGGAGGGTCAGAGAGGTGCCTTTCGGTCACTTCTCCCCGGAGTAACTCCTCTTCATCCCCCCAGTGGTCAGCCCCACAGTGAAAAATTTTAGGATTCCCGTTCGTCATCCATGCCCAAGAGCCTTGTTACCTCCTCCTCGATCTCCTCCTCCGGCACGTCCTCCTCCAGCAACTGATATCTGTCATACTCATCCTTTCTGCTCTCGAGTTCCCTCCCCCTGAGGAGTATGGCCCTCCTCTTGGGGTGCATCTCCACCTCGACCACCGCCCTGGCGACGTTCTCCATCGTGGCCTCCTGAAAAACCATGAGGGAGCCGTCGGACAGCTCGAATACCACCCTCATGTGCTTGTGCCCCTTGGGAACCGCCATGAGGACCCTCGCAACGTCCCTGTTCCTGATCACCAAGAAGAAGCCGCGGGTCAGCTCGTCGATCAGCTTCTTAGTCGATGAAGTAAGGGGTAGCTCCTTGGCCCTCTCTAGGGGGATCCACCTGACTTCCTTCGCATCGTCCCCAGGCCTCAGGACTCCTCCCGTCACCCTGCAGAGGTAGTCCACCAAGACGTAATGGTACTTGACCCGCCCTTCCTCGTCCCTCTCGACCACCTCAGCGACGTGAATAGGACGCACTGCCTCTACCTCCAGACCGGTCTCCTCCTTGATCTCCCTCTTGACGGCCTCCTCTAACGTCTCGCCGGGTTCGACTAGACCGCCCGGCACGGACCACAGACCCTTGCCCGGCTCGTTCTTCCTCTTGGCTAGGAGGATCTTACCGTCCTTCAGCAGGACCCCGCCCACTCCGACCAAGGGGACCTCAGGATACTCACGCCTCGTGTCTCTCACCCAACGGGGATGTGTACATGGCTAGGACCTTCAGGGAGGCTCCTATCGCTGTGGCGAACTGCGGATCCTTGGGCACGATCGCGCTCCCGCCGAAGAGGTTGAAGGGCTTCATGGCCGCCTTCACCAGCAGCTCGTGGGTCATCAACCCGCCTACTAGGACGACTCTCTCCTCCAAGCCCACTGATTTGGCAGCGAAGAGTCCCACGGTCCCTATT
>WAOH01000184.1 GCA_015521385.1 Thermoproteota archaeon | reverse complement strand
ATCTTGAGGCGGGCAGCGGGGCCGAGAAACCCGTCCCAGCCGAGATGGTGGCCGCGGTCCGGGCGAAGACCGGGCTCGGGATAATAGTCGGTGGCGGGCTGAGGTCCCCGGACCAGGTTGAGGAGAGGGTCAGGGCCGGCGCCGACATAGTGGTCGTGGGGACCCACATAGAGGAGGGGGGGAACATAGAGGAGAAGGTGAGGTCCCTCAAGGAGAGGACCTCCAGGACCTAGCCTGCCACATCGACGGAGTACAGGAGATCGCCGAGCTGGTCACCCAACCACCTGGCCATGAGAATTGAGATCAGCGAGGAGGAGATGGACGCCACGGTCAGGGCCTCCCAGCCCACGATGCTCAGGTAGAGGGTCAGGAAGAAGAAGCCCATCGCGGTGGCAGAGATGGGCATGAGCACCAGCAGCTGGACCAGGGAGTCGAGAGTGTAATGGCCGAGGGGACTCCACCTCACGACCCTCCTCCTTGGCAGGAAGTACACTATCGGTAGGGTCATCAGGAAGGCTGTGAGCACGATGGCCGACGAGAATACGCAAAGCAAACCCAAGGGAGTCGGACTCCCGGTGACACCTGAGGTGAATGCCGATATCACGGCCAGGGGGATAGCCATCCTGTAGGAGTACTTAATGATCAGGGCCCTCCCCAAAGGCCTCATATCCACCGAATAGACCCTGTAGATCCACAAGCCCACCAAATCCTCGCCTATATCGGTGATTAAACTGAGAACGACTATGACCAGGAACATCCCCACCATGAATCCCAGTAAAACCGGGTCATCGACGGACCCGAATGTCCTGTTCAGAGCACCGCCCGCTAAGGCCGCCGCTGGTATCAGCACCAAGGCGACGACGTTGTCCCTGCTCCTCAGCATGGGCAGGACCAAGTGCTCCAAGGGCGCCTTACTCCTGCTGGAGAACTCCACACCCCTCACTACGGGCGATTTGGCCTTCAGCGTGGATACCATCTCTGGGGAGAGCACGTCGGAAGTTGCATAGGCCAGCAGCAGGAATGACGCCGCGAGCACCACGGACGCCACTAGGTAGAGGAGCAGCGAGGGCAGCCTGCAGCTCAAGGCGACGGTACACACCAAGGACTTCACGGGCACCCACACGGGGAGCACGAGTAGCGGAGATACCTCCCAGGTCAGCGCGCTCTGGAGGACGCCGGCGATCAATAAGAGGGACATTGCCGCATCCATCCAACGGCTCCAATCCCTCCCCCCTCATCTTAAGGTTCCAAACGGACTTGGTCACTCCATCCAAGTACAGGAAGAACGCCTCGATTGCTATCACAGTGGCGACAGCCCTCTCTACCGAGCCGGTTAGCTCCATAACCAGTGGAAAGACCCCCAGGAAGGCAGGCATGAGCCAGATCATGTTAATCACATCTACCAAGAGCTTGGCCGCGTAATACTCCCTCATCTCTATCGGCTGAGCCAGTAACACCTCAATCTCCGCCTCCTCCATGGCTATCAGGGGACTCGGGGATCGAACTAGCATGGAGTACAGGAAGAGGGAGGACACCAGGCCGATGAGCCATTCGGCACTCTCCCTATTCAACCCCATGTCGTGTAGCACGTCCCTCAGGGTTGGGCCCTGCTCCGGGGCCTGAGAGGGCAGCAGGAACAGAGTCACCATGAGGAGCGCGAATCCCGCGACGGCGAGGGTCACCGCGACCTTATGCCTCTTGGCTGGGAGCAGCAGGGGATTCAGGATGTAGTTCTTCGCCAGGTACTTAGCGAGCACCAGCGCCCTGCCCACTACCCACCACCAGCTTGAGGAAGACCTCCTCCAAGCTGCGATCCTCTCCCGCCAATTTCCTCAGCTCATCGATGCTGCCCTCGGCTATCATCCTCCCCTCGCTGATGATCCCGACTCTAGTGCAGAACCTCTCCACCATGTCGAGGAGATGACTGGATAAGAGGACTGCAACACCCTCCCTGGCCATCCTCCTGACCTCCTCCTTGAACACGTGCTGGCTCTCCGGATCCATGCCCGCCATGGGCTCATCCATTATCAAAACCCGGGGGCGCACGATGAACGCCGCCGATGCTAGGACCTTCTGGATCATCCCCCTGGACAGGCTGGAAGCGGGCTCGTTCTCCTTGTCCCTGATGCGGAACATCTCAAGATACCTCTCTATGGAGTCAGCGAGTTCCTCCCTGTCAATGTCCCTGAGAGCGCCTATCATCTCCAAGAACTCCCTCACGGTGAGGTTCCTGAAGAGAACCGGGTTCTCAGGTATGTAGCCCACGTGTTTAAGAGCGTCAGCCCTCCTCACGACATCGTATCCCATTATGTAGACGCTACCTCGCTGGGGGGACAGCAGGCCCACCAGTATCTTCAGGGTTGTGGTCTTACCGGCACCATTTGGTCCGAGAAGCCCGTAGATCTCACCGCTCGATACCTTGAAGGATAGCTCCCTAAGTGCCGTTACCCTGCCGTACCTCTTGACTAGGCCGTGGACCTCGACGGGGGCCATACCGTCGGGCGTTAGACCGACCAACGGAGATCCACCTCTAAGAACCACCTCTATAGGTTCTAACTTTCCTATACAGTGAGGTTACTGTAAAGAATATATCGGTTAGGTCGGCGAATCTCAGCGCATCCCGATGCGACGGCGCGGGGCCCCACCGCAAAGCTTATGAACGTGTCATGCCGATGTTCACCTCGAAGCCCCGTGGTGTAGCGGCCAAGCACGCCGGGCTCTGGACCCGGAGACCCCGGTTCGAATCCGGGCGGGGCTACCAATCCTCCTTATCCGACCCATCAAACTGGACGCTTGTCTCATTCATACGGCTCGCGTTCGATCCCTCAGCTAGCTCTGCCTTCAGACTATCTTGGAAGATGGCCACCAGAATGAGTAAGTGGCGGGCCCGGGGGGCTTCGAACCCCCGACCTCCCGGTTAAGAGCCGGGCGCTCTACCATTCTGAGCTACGGGCCCCATCACCTACAGGGATTAGAGGGATATAAAAAAGTTCCCTCACCCGGCTAGCTCGATGGCGTGCTTCACTGCCTCTACTGCCTTCTCGGTGGCCCTAATTCCGAGCTCGGATAGGATGCTCTTACCCTCCTCGGCCCTGTTGCCCGACATTCTCACTACCACGGGTACCTTGAGGAGGCCCTTCTCGTGGACCTTCCTCACCCCCTCGGCCACATCGACGCAGCTGGTTATCCCGCAGAGGGTGTTTATCAGGACCACCTTCACGTTGGGGTTGCTCACCACCAGCTCCAAGGCCTCAGCGACTCTGTCAGCCGAGGCGCCCCCTCCGACGTCGCAGAAGTTGGCTGGCTTCCCTCCGAAGGTGTAGACCAGGTCCATCGTCGCCATCGCCAACCCGGCCCCGTTTGCCATGGTGCCCACGTTGCCCTCAAGCTCCACGTAGGCTATCCCCTTCCTCTTGGCCTCGGCCTCCCTAGGATTACCCACCGCATAGTAGCGCTTCTCGAATTCCTTGTGCCTGAACAGGGCGTTGTCATCGACTTCTATCCTGGCATCCAGGGCCAGCAGCCTGCCGTCCTCGGTCACCGCTAGGGGGTTTATCTCCAGCATCATGGCATCGTAATCCCTCGCGACCTCCCACAGGGCCATTATCACCTTCTGTATCTCCCTCAGCTTATCAGGCACGTTCATC
>WAOH01000183.1 GCA_015521385.1 Thermoproteota archaeon | reverse complement strand
GCTTCAAGGAGCACCCCCAGCCCGTTCCAGATCACCGAGGCGAAGACGTGGAACACGGGGAGCACGGCGGCAATCGACAGGATCACCACCACCGCCAGGAAGATCCTCTCCTTGACCTCTCTAGCGTCCATACAGCTCCCTCACCCTCCTCATCATCACTACTCCTATGCCGCTGAACAGCATGCCCAGGGCGAGCAGGACCAGGCTGCCAGCGAACATCACGTTCTCCATCAGGGGGAAGAAGCTCGCCTCGGCGAACTGGTTGGCGATCAGCGAGGATATGGTGTACCCCGGGGCGAAGAGGCAGGGAGAGATGTTGAAGGCGTTCCCCACCACCAAGGCCACGGCCACCGTCTCGCTGGCCGCCCTTCCCAGCCCCAGGAGGACGGCCGCTATCACGGCTGGCCTTATGAGGGAGACCATTATCCTGAAGTACTCGTACCTGGTGACCCCAAGCGAGAGGGCCGCCTCCCTGTAGGTGCGGGGCACCTGCCTGTAGGCCTCCTTTATCACCCCGTGCATGAACGGGATGATCATCACGGCCAGCAGCATGCCTGCAGCCAGGAAGGAGGCACCGCTGAGGGGGTCGCAGGAGAACAGGGGGATGAACCCGAGGTGCTCGTGGAGGGGGGACATGATCCACTCCCTCAGAAGGGGGATCATCACCTCAAGCCCCCACAGCCCGTAAATTATCGTGGGGAGCCCGGCCATCAGGTCTATCACCGAGGAGAAGATCTCCCTGATCCTGTAGGGTGCCATCTCCTCCATGAAGAACACGGTGGCCAGCGAGAGGGGCAGGGCCATCGCGGCTGCCATCAGGGAGGTCACCAGTGTGCCGTAGAGAGGGGCCAGAAGGCCATACTTCACGAACTCCACGCCCCTCTCCGAGGGCCTCCACACGTTCTCCGTGAACAGGGAGATCCCGAACCTCTCTAGGGCGGGCCAGGACTCGGATGCCAGCACATACGCGAGCAGCGCGAACAGGGCGAATATGATCGCGGCGAAGGGTAGGAGGGTGAGGAAGAAACCCCTGTCCGCCCTCGGTATCATGAGATCACCCTCACGGCCTTATCAGGCCCAGGGCCTTCAGGTTCACCGTCCTGAGCTCCGGAGGTATTGGAGCGTACCCCTCGACTATCATCTCCTGGCCCTCGGTGTTCACGAACCTCACGAACTCCCTGATGGCCTCGGCCTTCTCACCGTAGCTCGTCCAGAGTATCAGGTGGACGAAGGAGGTTAATGGATAGGACCCCTCGCCCGGGGCGTAAACCACAGCGTCCAGGTCGAGGCTGAAGTCGTCGAGGGGGCTCTTGGGGAGGAGAGGGAAAGCGTTCCTCGCGGCCTCCATGACCGACTGGGCCGAGGGGCTGACGAACCTCCCATCCGCGTTCCTCACCGACGCCATGGGGAGTTCGTTCTCGAGGGCGTAGGATAGCTCCACGTAACCCAGCGAGTAGGGCGTGTTCATGATCACCTGGGTCACGCCCTGGTTCCCCTTCGCTCCCACCCCATTCCCCTTGGAGTCGACGGGCCATTCCACGCTCTTCCCCACCAGATCGAGGGGCCAGTCTCGAGGTGACGCCTTGTGCAGGAAGAAGGTGAATATGTTGGTGGTGCCGCTCGAATCCGACCTGTGGACGGCCACGATCTCCTTGTGAGGTAGCTCCATCCCGGGGTTGAGCTCCCTCAGGAGGGGATCGTCCCAGTACCTCACCTCACCCCTGTAGATCTTCGCGAGCACGCTCCCATCCAGCCTGAGCTGCCCCCCCGAGGGCAGGTTGTAGGTGATCACCACAGCCCCCAGTACCACGGGCATCTGGAGAACCCGGCCCCTGTACTTTAGCCAGATGTCCCTTGCTAGCGGGGGATCGCTGGCGGCGAAGTCGACCAGTCTCGAGAAGAACTGCTTCTGACCGGTCCCGCTCCCAGTCGGGTTGTAATTGAGCACTATCCGAGGATGCCTCCTCGTGAACTCGGGTATCCACACCGACATCTGAGGGTAGATGAAGCTGGAGCCGGAGCCGAGGATCGAGACCTCCACATCGCTCGCATGGGAGGTCGCGCCCGCGAGCCCGAGGACCACCCACAGGATGAATATGAGGGGCCCCAAGGAGGCCATCAGGGGCGCGGAGATCCTCAGCTCCATGCGCGGCACCTTCTCGCGCCCGCTCTCCCTGTAAAAACTATAAACGTATTGCAAATAGAATATAGATGGTGGGTGAGTCTACATACCTTATATAGAAGGCGAGCCGGATGACCGGGATGACGATGGCACAACCTAGGAG
>WAOH01000182.1 GCA_015521385.1 Thermoproteota archaeon | reverse complement strand
CTCCGCACGCCCCCACCCGACCGCCCATGCTCAGCTCGACTGACGCCCTACTATTAAAAGGATTGACCACCGTTACTCCACATCGCCGGCCGGCGCCCACCTGTTCACCAGGAACTTGGCCAGAAAGGGCGCACCGAAGGCGGTGACGAGCGAGTACAGGATGAGGGAGGAGTACAGGACCTCATCTATAGTTCCGAGCCTTAACCCTGTCTCCGCCGCGGCTATGACCAGGCTCAGCTTCGCCCACATTATCGTGCCCATTATCACCGATCTCTTGAGCCCCAAGACGCCCTTGGCGGAGGCGGCCACGCCCAGCACCTTTCCCAGCAGGCTCAGGATGATCAGCCCGGGGAGCAGCCACAGGTTCGTCTTCAGGATTGCATCCACGACGTTCACCTTCACCCCGGTGAGGAGGAAGAAGGCCGGGAGGAACAGAGCGTAGCCGAAGGAGGCGAGGTTCCTGAGCAGGTACTCGCTGGAGTATATGAGCTCCGATACAAGGACGCCTGCGAAGAAGGCGCCTATCACCCCGTGCACTCCCGAAGCCTCAGCCATCGCGGCGAATATTATCATGAGGACCATGCTGAGCCTCGTGGAGAAGTGGTACCTCCTCTCCAGTGTCTGCACCTTCTCGGTCAGCTTGGAGTAGGCCTTGATCAGCTTGTAGGACGGGTAGAGTACCAGGAAGAGGAGAAGAAGGATCCAAACGGTATCGAGGGAGAGGTTCGAGCCCTCAACGAAGAAGGCAAGGAGGAACATGCTCAGCATGTCGGAAACGGCCGTGGCACCCAGAAGCAGGTCGGAGAAGGAGGGATTGCCGCGCCCACCGACCTCGAGCAGGTGCCTCATCTCCAGCACGGTCGGGAGGACCACGCCCACCGATGTGGTGGAGGACACGACGCCTATCAGCCAGGGATTGACGTTCACCACCATGCCCAGAGCGTAGCCCAGCAGGAAGGGTACTAGGGTGGCGGCCGTCCCCACGAGGAGCGCGGTGAAGAAGTTCTCCTTCAGGAACTCGAGCTCTACCTCCAGCCCTGCTAGGAACAGGAGGTATATCAGGCCGAAGTCGAAGAGGAAGGAGAACCACGGGAGATCAGGCTGCACCAGGTTCAGGAAGGACTGCCCAACGAGGATGCCCATCGCTATCTCGACCACGACGCATGGAACTCCGGTCTTCCTGGCTATGAGGGGGCAGATAATGGCGAGGACTCCCAGTAAAGCCAGCTGAACTATCTCCGATGCCAACCGCTATCCCCTTTCAGAGAGAGGCTGCCCGCTCGAGTGCCTCGAGATCGACGTACTTGGAGAGTTCCTCGCCGGTTGAGAGCATGTGGGCCTCGACCAGCTGGGCGACCTTCCTGCCGAGGGGCGTGAGCCTGTAGTAAACTCCCCTCTTAGTGTCGGGCCCCTTCTCCTTCACCAGAAGCTCCCCGTCCTCGAAGTACCTCTTGATGTAGTAATCGAGGCTCACGACCTTGGACCTCTCGTCCTCGACACCCTTCTCTCCCTTCTTCCTCATCTTGCTCCTGATCTTGACATACTTTATTAGGGTTTGGGGGGAGGCGAGCACCCCGGCCTGCTCCAGCCTGCTGACAGTGTATAGTATGGCCAGTGAGACCTCGTTGAGCTTCCACGTCGGATAGGCCACGAGCTCCCTGTACCCGGCCTCGTCGAGCTCGATGGCCCTGGCGTTGAGATAGAGGGCGAGGTGGAAGAGAGGAATCTTCAGAAAGCCCGAGCACACGACCAGAATCCTGAGCTTCCTCCCAGACGAGTTTATCTCCCTGACCTTCTTGGCCAGCCCCACCATGGAGGATATGACCGAGAGCTGATCCAGCGAGGGGAGCTCCTCCTCGATCACGCTTTCCGGCGAATTTATCAGCTCCATCTTGGCCCTGAACCCGTCGTAGCCCTCGCCAAGCAGCCCATCCCTTATCAGGAATGCGAACTTGATCATCCTCAGGTCGTCGGCCACCAGCCTCTCGAACATCTTGAAGTCGGTGGAGGTGGGGGCGATCAGCAGGTAGAAGGAGTCCGATAGGTCTATGGCCTTCTCAGCGCTCCTGCTAAGGACCCTCTCGAGCTTCTCCAGTCCCGAGCCCCCACCCCCTGCTGGCATCGAGATCGATCAAAATTGATTTTGATAACTTATAACCTTTATGATCTTGGTAATTCGCTTTTACACGTAAACCCCTTTTTTATATGGTTGGGGGCATTTTGATTACAAAATTTATTCTTACTCAATTGGAAGCTACTGTAATAGTAACACCTAATGGTTATAAAGGAAAACTTATGCATCACTTTGATAAGGCCATGTCAAACAGGGGGGAGAAAAGGTACAGGGTAGCCGGTGAGGGGCTCGAGCCGGTGATAGGACCCTACGAGAGGTACCACGAACTTCTGAGGGGTATAGCGTCAGATCTCGCT
>WAOH01000181.1 GCA_015521385.1 Thermoproteota archaeon | reverse complement strand
GTCGGAGGGAGGACCGGCTATTATGAAGTAATTGTAGGCGAAGATCCGCCCCTCGGTTATGGCCCCCTCCTCCATGTAGCGCTTCTCTAGACTGGGGGCGTGCACGAGGACCATGCATGCATCACCCTGCTTCGCCCTTCTCAGGGCCTCGCCGCTTCCCACGGCTATGAAATCGAGTTCCACGTTAGGATGATCCCTCTTGAACCGATCCCCAAGGTAATCGAGGAGCCCCGTGGCGTAGAGGCTCGTGGTGGTTGTTATCCTCACCCTGACAGGCCCTCCCTGCAGCGTGAGGAGGGAGGCGACTATGACGACCAGCAAAGTTACCGTCGCGATCACGAGCTTGAACCTGTGGCCCATGGTTACCCGGTTGATCTGCCCCGGTTACATATATTCGTTATCCGATAATGGTTAACGATTCCGTAGTGGATCAACTCAGAGTAGCCATTTCCGCGGGAGGATCACCCTCTCGTCTCTCTCATACTCTCGATCACTGACGCGACCGGAATCTTTGGGAAATGTGCGGCCGATCGGTTGCTTCTCCTCCTATCCGCTATTTCACACCACATTAACACACATTTTAGGTGAATGCCATACTATACTACACTGAGATATTTAGGCATGAGGGAGATCTTGGAGGAGAGCGGTGAGATCATCAACTTATGCAGATCAGTCTTCTAGGCCACGGCATCAGGAGGAGGTAGTTCTCCGCCCTCCCGGCCGCTTCCGAGACGCTGGGCTGCAAGGATCTGGAGGAAATGGGGGAGAGGAGGGCATCAAGCAGTGGGACAGCAGAGGGATTGAGCTGATCCCCCTGTGGAAGTGGCTCCTATCCAGCCCCGCCGGCGCCGACGAGATCGGCTGATATTGGACCAGCGCCTGCGGTCGCTCAGGGGTAACTTTATAATCAGGCAGTGATCCGAGCCCCCAAGGTGAGTAGTGTGCGTTACCGGAGATTCCTTCTTTGAATGAGAGCATCTCCAAGGTTGTTTTGGCCTACTCAGGCGGGTTGGATACCACCGTCGCCATAAAGTGGTTCACCGAGCAGGGGGTCGAGGTAGTCACGTTCACAGCTGAGATCGGACAGGGAACCGATCTGGAGGACGTGGAGAGGAGGGCCTACGAGGCAGGAGCCGTCAAGCACTACGGCCTGAACCTGGTGGATGAGTTCGTCTTCGACTATGTGGCCCCGGCCATAAGGGCCAACGCGAAGTACGAGGGCGAGTATCCCCTATCCAGCGCCCTCTCCAGACCGCTTATCTCCGCCAAGCTGGTCGAGATAGCCGAGAAGGAGGGCGCGGATGCCGTCGCCCATGGCTGCACCTCCAAGGGCAACGATCAGGTGAGGTTCGACATAACGGTGAGGGCCCTCAACCCTGACCTCAAGGTCGTGGCGCCCACCAGGATATGGCGCTGGACGAGACAGCAGGAGATGGAGTACGCCAAGTCGAGGGGGTTGAGGATACCAGAGAGCCACAGCAAGTACTCGATAGATCAGAACCTCTGGGGCAGGAGCATAGAGGGCGGTCCGGTCGAGGATCCCTGGAACGAGCCGCCCGAAGATGCTTTCGAGTGGACGGTCTCACCTGAGAGGGCCCCCGACTCCCCGGAGTACGTGACACTCGGGTTCGAGAAGGGGCTTCCCAGCTCCCTCAACGGGGAGGAGATGGGTCTTAGCGAGCTCATAGCGGAGCTGAACTCCCTAGCCGGGAAGCACGGGATAGGGAGGATAGATCACATGGAGAGCAGGATCATAGGATTCAAGAGCAGGGAGGTCTACGAGGCTCCAGCTGCCGTGGTCATCCTGAAGGCCCACAAGGACCTGGAGAAGCTGGTGCTTACGAGGAGGGAGCTGCAGTTCAAGGAGCTGGCCGATAGGGAATGGACCAATCTGGTATACGAAGGGCTGTGGGGCGATCCCCTGAGGGAGAGCCTCCAGGAGATGATCGGGAGGATGAACGAGTACGTCACCGGCGAGGTCAGGTTGAAGCTCTATAAGGGAAGCGCGGTCGTAGTTGGCAGGAAGTCCCAGTACGCTGCCTACAGCCTGGAGGTCGCGGGATACGACGAGGGCTGGTATCCCACCGACGAGGAGGCCAGGGGCTTCATACAGGCCTGGGGACTTCACACACTCATGGCGAGGGCGGCGAGGAGGGGTGTATCGAAGGTCGGGATTGGGTGATCAGCCGGACTGGCTCGCGGAGTTCACATCGTCTCTAGATTCTGATAGGGCCCTCTTCAGGGCGGTGGTGCTCACCGCATACGCCCACTTTTTCCACCTGCTGGAGAGGGGGATCATACCGAGGGAGGCCTCTCGCGTCCTAGAGTGGTTGAGAGAGGCCCTAGAGAGGGAGGACAAGATACTCTCGGGGAAGTACGAGGACGTGCACGAGGCACTGGAGGCGTGGCTACTCGAGAAGGCGGGGAAGGAGGCTGGCTGGTTGGCCTACGGCAAGAGCAGGAACGATCAGGTCGCCACGGCCCTCAGACTGGTCCTCAGGTGGAAATTGACGGGATTACTCTGGGAGCTCAACAGGCTGAGGGGGTCGCTGCTCGACGCGGCCGAGAGGCACCTCGAAGTCAAGATACCCCTCTTCACGCACCTCCAGCCAGCCCAGCCATCCCTGGCCTCGCATTACCTGTTATACGTGGAGGGCGAGGTGTTCCACCACTACAGGGCGATATGGCACGTCCTGAGGGAGGTGGTTGATCTCTGCCCCCTGGGTTCCGGCCCGGTGGCCGGGAGCTCGGTACCTCTGGACAGGGGGAGGTTAGCAGACCTCCTGGGCTTCTCGGGAGTGGAGAGCAATACCCTTCTGGCCACCGGGAGCAGGACCTTCGCATCCCTCGCCGTGGGGCCGGTGGCGAGCCTGATGGTCGCCCTGAGCAGGGTCGCTGAGGACCTGATAACGTGGTCGACGCCCCAGTTCTCGATGGTCGAGCTGCCGGAGGAGCACATCTCCACCAGCAGCATCATGCCCCAGAAGAGGAACGCCGTAACCTTGGAGCTCGTGAGGGCGAAGGCCGGAACCGTGATCGGATCGCTCACCTCTCTCCTGACCATCTCCAAGGGTGTGCCCAGCGGGTACAACCTCGACCTCCAGGAGGCGAATCTCCACATGTTGAGGCCGGTGGACGAGGCTGCCGCCTCAGTCAGGGTGCTGGCAGATCTGATGAGGGGCATCCGCTTCAAGGAGATCGTGGTTCCGGACACACTGGCCCAGGACGTAGCCGAGAGGCTCGCCAAGGAGAGGGGAATCACCTACAGGGAGGCCCACTCCCTGCTTGCCTCCACCTTCAGGGAGGTGGGATGGGACCTCACCCGGGCTGCGGAGAGGCAAGGG